>JBEANP010000020.1:0-17340 GCA_041165385.1 Pseudomonadota bacterium
GTCCAACACACCGGCCAGATTGCCATGGATATCGCGAACCGGGGCTGCTGCGCAATGCATAAAGCTGACGCTCTCAAAATAGTGCTCCGCCCCTTGTACACATACCTGCTTCCCGGTGCGCGCCACGATGCCGGGCGCAGTGGTTCCAACCGCCTCTTCTGCGAAATTAACGCCTATGCGGTGCGCAATCGGCGTAATTTTTTCATGTGCGCGCCGAGAGCTGGTAGCGCCAATCAGCACGCCGCTGGGGTCGGTCAGCATGGCGCCACAGTTTGTGGCCCCTAACACTACGTCGATTTCACCAACGTCTGCCAACCAAGCGTCACGCAGCAAGCGGTTTTTTTGCAAGGCCAGCTGCGCCCGGCTGGTCGTCACCGGCTGAAACTCCAACCGCGCGTGTGGGTCCTGCTTCTGCCTTTGACACCGGGCCCAGGACTGAAACACCGCCTCGCTCACAACCCCTGAAGGCAGCTCACCCTCTTCAAAATAGCGCTGACGCGCCAGCGCAACCCGATCCGCCTGGGTAGAAAAGAAGAGCGGCTGCATTGCGGTCTACGACGCGTCGGGTTGCACCATCGGAGCCGCCTTTTGGAAGGCTTCCAGCGCGTTGCAATTTGCCTCCACCGCCATGATGAGGGGCCAGCGCGCCAGGTCCACCTTGAAGCGGCGCGCGCTCTCAATTTGCGGAATAAGGTAGGCATCGGCCAAGGTCGGCGTGTTGCCAGAGCTAAAACCTGCACGGCGTGTGTCAGCCGCTAGCATGGCCTCAAAAGCATCAAAGCCATCACTAATCCATTTGCCGCACCACTGATTGATAGCGGCATCATTGGCACCGAAGTTGGCACGCAGCGTGTCCAGAATGCGCTTGTTGTTCACCGGATGAATGTCACAACCAACGATAGCCGCCAAGGCCCGCACATGGGCTCTGTCATTGATGTCGGTGGGCAATAGCGCGGGCGTGGGGTAGCGCTCTTCCAGCCATTCGATGATGGCCACAGATTGCGTCAGCACATGGTCGCCATCCACCAGCGCTGGCACCAGGCCCTGCGGGTTCAGCGCTTTGAAAGCTGCGCCCAGGTGTTCGTTCTTGCGCAGGTCGACTGCCACGTAGTCGTAAGCAAGGCCCTTGAGGTTGAGCGCAATGCGCAGGCGGTGCGAGGTACCGCTGCGAAAGAAGTTGTGGAGTTGCATGGCCATCAATCCAACGAAATTTTGGCGCGCTTGACGATTTCGCTGAACATGCGCGAATCGCGCTCTATAGCCTTGGTGAGTTCACCGGGGGCACCGATGAAAGGCTCGAAGCCGAAGGTGGCCAAGCGTTCCTTGACCTCGGTGGTTGCCATCACCTTGCCAACGTCGGCGTTGAGCTTGTCGATGGTTGCCTTCGGTGTACCGGTGGGCGCAAACAGGCCGACCCAGGTCTTCACTTCGAATCCAGTCGGGCCGCCTGCCTCGCTGACCGTCGGAACATCGGGGTAGGCCGGCAGCCGCTTGGGTGCGGCGAAAGCAATGAACTTGACCTTCTTGGCCTGGTACATCGGCCCTGCGGTGGCCGCCGTGCCAAAGGCCCACTTGATGTCGCCGGTGGCCACCGACACGTAGACATTGCCCATGTCCTTGAAAGGAACATGCGTCATCTTTGTATCGGTCGCAGCTTCAAACATGGAGGCTCCAACGTGCGCCACGCTACCGACGCCCCATGAGCCATAGGTGATGTCGCCGGGCGCGGCCTTAGCGGCCTTGATCAGGTCACCCACATCCTTCCACGGCGAATTGGCGGCCACGACTACGAAAAAGTTGGTGAAGAAGACCGGTGCCACAGGCTCAAAATCCTTCACCGTGTCATAGGGCAACTGCTTGAAAAGGTGCGGTGCCAGTGCCATGTGAGTGCTATCCGCCTGCAGCAGCGTGTAACCGTCGGGTGCTGCGCGTTTGGCGTCACTGATAGCGATAAAACCATTGGCACCAGGCTTGTTGTCGATCACAAGTTGCTGGCCCCAGCTGCGCGACAACTTGTCGCTGAGGATGCGCATCACGGCGTCGGGCCCACTGCCGGGCGAATACGGTGCCACCGACCGCACCGGTTTGGTGGGGAAGGTCTGCGCCATAGCGCTAGGCAGGCAAGCTGCGGCCATGAGGAGTGCGGCGCAGAGCGGCATGGCAGAACGAAAAATGGGTTTGCGAAGTGTGGTGTGCATGGCTATGTCTCTCTTGTAGTAATGACCTAACTCGGCCGGTTAAATGATGGCTGGGGTTCAGCCGCTGACTTCGGCACGATGCGCATGCAGCGCCTCGAAAATGGGCGCATCACTGAAGCGGAACAGGTCCAGCGCACAGCCGTTGGATGCCTGCGCCGAAAACGGTTGCCACGACGGCACGACGAACAGGTCGCCACGTTGTACCTGCCAGGTGTGCTCACCCACCGTGACGCTGCCGCCACCATCAAACACCTGGAATACGGACGAGCCCACTTCGCGCTGTGCCAGTGTTGCAGCGCCTGCGCGCACGCGGTGCATTTCGGTGCGCATGGTCGGCAGCACATCGCCACCGGTGGTCGGGTTGGTAAAACGCACGGCCGCGTGGCCGGGGCTTAGCGTGCCGGCCTGGCCCTCAGCCTCCAGCGCGAGCTGGTCGGCCAGCGCACGGTCGGTGTCAACCCAGCGGTAGGCCAGGAGTGGCGTGGCGGGCTGAGCCGTCGTAGACGATACCGGACGCAGGCCGGGGTGGCCCCACAACCGCTCAGAGAACGAACGCTCGGCCGTAGTGCGCTCGGCCGGAGAGATTGCCTCGCGGCCCACCTCGAAGAACTGGCTCTCGGTGTAGTACGAGAACGGAATATCCAGGCCATCGATCCAGGCCATCGGCTCGGTGGCTGCATTGTGGTGGGCGTGCCAGTTCCAGCCGGCCTGCGGCAGGAAGTCGCCGCGCGACATACGCACGGCGTCGCCATTGACCACGGTCCACACACCCTCGCCCTCCACCACAAAGCGGAAAGCATGCTGCGTGTGACGGTGCTCGGGTGCGTTTTCCCCTGGCATCAGGTATTGAATGGCAGCCCACAGCGTGGGCGTCGCGAAGGGCCTGCCGCCCAGGGCCGGATTGGCCAGCGCGATGGCACGGCGCTCACCGCCACGGCCCACGGGCACGATTTCGCCGGCCTGCGCGGCCAGAGCCTTGAGCCGATCCCAGCGCCACAGGTGCGGCACTGCCTTGGACTTGGGGTGGCGCGGCATCAGGTCCCCGATCTCGGTCCACAGTGGCACCAGCAGCTCTTGCTCAAAGCCACGGTACAGCTGCTCCAGCGCGGGCGTGGGGTCGGGTTGCCCGGGGCCTGCAACGGCATGCAGCCGCACGGGGGAAGGCGTCAAGTCAGTGGTCATGGTGGTGTTCTCCGGTACGTTCAGCGGCGTGTCACTCAGCCGGGCCGACATTCAGCACGATGCTGCCGACCCCCTCAATCTGGCCCTCGATACGGTCGCCCGCCTGCACGGCGCTCACGCCTTCGGGCGTGCCGGTGAAGATGAGGTCGCCAGGCTGCAAGTGGTAAAACTTGGACAGGTCGGCGATCAGCTCGGGAATGTTCCAGATCAGCTTGGAGAGGTCAGACTTTTGACGCACCTTGCCATTGACCGACATGGACAGGTCACCCCGGCTCAGCACCGTGTGTTGCATCGGCACGATCTCGGAGACGATGGACGATTGCTCCACGTCCTTGCCCAGGTCCCAGGGCCGGCCCTTCTCACGCGCCACGAGTTGCAGGTCACGGCGCGTCATGTCCAAACCACAGGCGTAGCCGTAGATGAGGCTGGGCGCGTCAGCTTCGCTCACGCGAAAGCCGGGTGCGCCTATGGCCAGCACCAGCTCCATCTCGTGGTGGTAGTCTTTGGTTCCGGGCGGGTAAGCCACTGTGGCACCGGACTCGACCAACGTTGATGGTGCTTTGGTGAAGTAAAACGGCACTTCCACCGACTTGTCCACGGGGCGGCCCATCTCAACCGCGTGCGCGTGGTAGTTGCGACCGACAAAGAACAAGCGCTGGATTGGCAGGCGCTCGCTGCGGCCGCGCACAGGCAGAGAATAAACAGGCGGTGGGGTCCAAAGATAGGTGGTAGCTGTCATAGTGTTACTTTGCAAAAATGGATGAGGTGTTAAAAAGTGGGTCTCTAGGGACGCCGTGTCAGACAATGGCCAGCCAAACACGGCCGCCCTCGATCTTCACGGGGTAACTGCGCAACGCTTGGGTTACTGGCACACAGGTCGGTTGGCCCGAGCGCACATCGAATTTGCCCTGGTGCAACGGGCATTCGATCTCAAAGCCATCCAGAAAACCATCACACAGCCGTGCGTGTCCGTGTGTGCAAATGTTGTCGGTGGCGAAGACTTCGCCGTTCACGCCATACAGCGCAATATCGCGGCCGGCAACGTCCATGCCAATGACGTCGTCCTGCGGCACATCGGCCTGCGCAGCCGCATCAATCCAGTTGGTAGTCATGGCGCTTCCTTAAATGGGGTAGATCAACGAGTTGGGAATCATCTCGCTGTCGTAAATAACAAGGCGAGAGGCGAACTTAAGTCCCTGCGGCGTGCGCACCACCTCGTCCAGCGTGCGACCCACGTTGAACACGGTCGATTCCTTGGACAGGCGTGTGCGGAACACCGCGTAGTTGGCTTCGCTGTGGATGCGGCCATCTGCGTCCACCTTGTGCACGATCGGTGTGCCGACCACATGGCGTTGGTAATAGGGGTCGTGGAACAGCGTTTCTTTGATGCCATAAACGCGGTCTTTAAGCATGCCCTTGCTATCGAATGCAAGCGTCGACAAGGGAAACCCACGGTCGTAGTTTTCGCGCGGCTGTAGCTTGTACACACAGTCATCGATAAAGAACTCGGGCCAGGCGTCCCAGTCAGCTGCGTCAACCGCCGAAGCGTAGTTGGCATACAGCTGCGTCAACTCGAAGTAGTTCTGAAAATCCATCATTTTTCTCCCATCACTTTGCGCCAGTATTCGTACATGCCCCGGATCAGCGTCTCGGTGACCATGTGGTCTGTGTCGCCAACATCACGGCCACCGAGCTCAACAAGAGCGCGGTGCGCGGGCTTGGTCTCAAACCCTTCCTGCGACCATTCGATGACTTCGCCATCGTCGGCCGAGACGAACCCTGCCGGGCCAAACAGGTTGGCTTGGCGCAGGCGGCGCTGCGTCATCTCCTCGCTGTCGTCCTCGAAGCCGAAGTGTGTCCAAACAAAGTCAAAGGCACCATGGCCGTCGGGCTGAATATGGCGCGTGGACACGCTGTTGACCTGCTGCTGGAAGATGACACTCGGGAACACGGTCATCATCACAGCGGTTGGAATCGATGCCCCCACGTTCGGCACTGGCGTGTCCTCACTGCCCCCCGAGGGGGCTTGGCCCGCCTTGGGACTGCCCGGCGACGGGCCTGCCCACCATGGCTCTTGCACGATGTCCAGAAAGCGCGGGTCGTTCAGCGCCATGTTGGCCTTGAAGCTCGATACCTGGGTCACGTCTGCAGCGGTGCCAGACGCACCGCGCGTGGACACCATGGCCGCGTGGCGGTGGTGCGCATCCATGAGCAGTTGCGATTTGTTGTCGGCGCGCCAGAGCCCAAAGGTGACAAACCAGGTGTGCAGCAACCCCGGGTGGTACGGGTCCTTGATGTTTTCTTGCATCAGCTTCCAGTTGCCTGGAATGCGTTGGCGGTTGTAGCCCAGAATTTTGAGCTTTCGGCCATTAAACAGGCGATCAAAGTACCCCAGGATGACCGGACCAAGGAAGTCTTCCAACGACTCCATGTCGTGGTCGAACGAGGCGAAGACCACGCCGCCGCGCGTGGCGACTTTAAGCTTAGTGAGGTTATGGTCAGACGGCTTAAAGTCCGCTGGCATACCGCCGTTGACCTTGCCGTCCTGCTTGACGCCACGCCTGAACGGCACACCCTGCAAGTCACCCGACAGCGAGTAGTTCCACTGGTGGTACGGGCACGTCAGGCTCTCGCGGTTGCCGTGCCGTTCGCGGCAGAAAGCCATGCCACGGTGCGCGCAGACGTTTTCGACAACATTAATTGAGCCGTCCTTGTCACGCACCATCAATACCGAGCGCTCGCCTATGACCGTGCGCTTGAAGTCGCCTGCGTTAGGGATTTCAGCATCCAGGCCCACATAGCACCAGTGGTCGTTGTAGAACAGGCGGTCCAATTCTTTCTTGTACAAATCCTCGCGGGTGTAGGCCCAAAAGGGCACGCGGGTATTTCCCTCTGCCGGCCACGCTGGGCTTTCGGGGAACACGGTTGTAGTCTCACTCATCGTTTGTCTCCTTGTGTTGTTAGACGCCGCTGGGATAGAAGGCGTCCGCGTGAACATGGCCGGGCTCCACGCCCAAGCGGGTTACCAGCAGGTTGAGTGCGTCGACCATGGCCGGGGCACCGCACAGGTAGGCGCGCCAACCAGCCAGGTGGATAAGGTCGTTTTCAATCGCGTCGGTGACCAGACCACTGCGTAAACCAGCATCGGCAGCCCCGGTGGCTACCACGATGTGAACCGTCACATTGGGGTGCGCTGCGGCCAATGCGTGCAGGCGGTCCGCGTCGTACACGTCTTCGACACTGCGCACGCCAAAGTACAGGTGAATCGGGTTTTGCATGCCCGCCGCCAATGCGCCGCGCACGATGGACAGCACCGGTGCCAAGCCCGTCCCGCCGCCCACGCAGAGCATTGGCCCGGTGTGTTTTTGCCGCAAGTAGGCGGTACCCAGCGGACCGCTGATGCGAAGCGCTGCGCCCACATGCAATTTGTCGAATATGAAGGCAGTGACCCGCCCGTCCGGTACGCGGCGAATCTGGAACTCCCATTCATCGTCATCGTGCAAACCGGCCATGGAATACGGGCGTATGTGTTCTGGCGTGAATTGCACAGTGGCATATTGCCCTGGACTGAATTGAATTGGCTTGGCAAGCTTGACCCGAATACGGCGGATGTCATGCGTAGCCTCATCAATGGCGGTCACTGTGCCTTTCACAATGCGGGCGGTGTGCACCACCACCTCATCCACCTCAGGCAGTTCGATGGTGCAGTTGTCGGTGAGTACGGCTTGGCAGGCCAGCACATAGTCGTTTTTTTCCGACTGGGGTCTGCCCGCCTCGGGGCCGCTGTTGCGCACCTGACCCGACACCACACGGCAGCGGCAGGTGCCACAGCGCCCGGACATGCAGCTGTAAGAGATCGGCAGGTTGTTGGCCCTGAGCACGTCCAGCAGATTGCTTCCGCTGTCTACGTTCAGACGCACGTTGAGGGGTTCTACGACGAGTTCCATGGTTTGAAGGCCGCAGCCTGTGTCTCCTGTTTGCAGCGATTTTGAAGATAAGTGTCCTATAAGTCGATAAAGCAAACCCCATAGGTAAAATCACCGTTGTGAATAATGGGGTGCTGCATGGATCTTCGTGACATTGACTTGAATCTTTTGGTGGTCTTTAACCAACTACTGTTGGACCGCAGCGTTTCCACAGCGGCGGAGAAGCTGGGTTTGACGCAGCCTGCCGTTAGCAACGCGCTCAAGCGAATGCGCGCCGTGCTGAAGGACGACCTGTTTTTGCGCACTTCGCGGGGCATGGAGCCCACGCCCTATGCACTGCATTTGGCCGAGCCCGTGGTCTACGCGCTCAACGCGCTACAGACCGCGCTCACCACGCGAGACTCGTTTGACCCACTCACCAGCACGCGCAATTTTCAGCTCGCCATGAACGATATAGGCGAGATGTATTTCATGCCACCTTTAATGGTGGCGCTCTCCAAGGTCGCGCCCCAAGTGCGGGTTAGTACGGTGCGGCCTAACGCCGGAAACCTGCGCGATGACATGGAATCGGGCACAGTAGATCTGGCGCTGGGCCTGTTGCCCGACCTGACGACGGGGTTCTTTCAACGTCGGCTGTTTCGGCACAAATACGTATGTGTGTTTCGCCAAGGGCACCCGTTGGCCCAATCACCCATGACGCTGCAACAATTTACAGAGCTGGAGCACGTAGGCGTTGTGGCCGCGAATACCGGGCACGGCGCGGTGGATGGCCTGCTGGAGCGCGCGGGCATCAAACGCAAGATGCGGTTGGTGCTGCCGCATTTCATCGCAGTGGGCCACGTACTGCAAACCACCGACTTAATCGCTACGCTGCCCGAGCGGTTTGCCCAGCGCTGCGAGGCACCGTTTGGGCTGGTAACTTCACCCCACCCGGCAAGGCTGCCTGACATTGCCATCAACCTGTTTTGGCATGCCAAATTCAACCGGGACCCTGCCAATATGTGGATTCGGCAGTTGTTTGTAGAGCTGTTCGCTGACAGCGAAAGTGACAAAAAACAATCTGACACGAACTAACAGGTTTTTTAGACTGTTCCGCAGTGCGTGGATTGACCAAAGTCTGAGCTCTAAAATCAGAGGCTCTGCTTGATCACTACGAGCCCGCCATGATTCGCATTTCTGAACTCAAACTCCCCTTGTCTGCCGTGCCAGTAGACGTGCGCCGCGCAGCTGATGCGCCGGCCGAGACAGATGAGGACCGCACCCCGCCGCCCCACCCTATCGAAGCGCTGACCCAGTTGGCCGCTACGGCGCTGGGCGTTGCGGCCACCGACATTACCCACCTGCACGTTTTTAAGCGCAGCTTCGATGCGCGCAAGGCCGAGTTGCTGGTGGTGTACATCGTGGACTTGACGTTAGATGCAGCCAAAGAGCCTACGCTGTTAGCCCAGTTTGCAGGCAACCCGCACATCACCGCCACGCCGGATATGGCCTACCACCCCGTAGGCCAGGCACCTGCGGATTTGGAATTGCGCCCCGTGGTGGTCGGGTTTGGGCCCTGCGGCATGTTTGCCGCGCTGGTGCTGGCGCAAATGGGGTTTAAGCCCATCGTGCTGGAGCGTGGCACCACGGTGCGCCAGCGAACCAAAGACACCTGGGGCCTGTGGCGCAAAAATGCGCTCAACCCCGAGAGCAATGTGCAGTTTGGCGAAGGTGGCGCAGGCACGTTTTCCGACGGCAAGCTGTGGAGCCAGATTCGTGACCCCCGCTTTCTGGGCCGCAAGGTGATGGAGGAGTTTGTACAAGCAGGCGCTCCACCCGAAATTTTGTACGAAGCGCATCCACACATTGGCACCTTCAAGCTGGTCAAGGTAGTTGAAAGCATTCGCGAGCGCATCATTGCGCTGGGTGGCGAGGTACGTTTTGAGCAACGCGTGGTAGACATTTTGCTATCAAATAATGAGCACAATATCTATACAGTACGGGCGCTACAGGTCAAAAACATTACAAATAATGCGGTGTACGAACTACCCGCCAACCATGTAGTGATTGCGTTGGGGCACAGTGCCCGCGACACCTTTGCCATGCTGCACGAGCGCGGGGTGGCCATGCAGGCCAAGCCGTTCTCGGTGGGCTTTCGCATCG
The DNA here is from genome assembly GCA_041165385.1 of Pseudomonadota bacterium. Taxonomy (GTDB): domain Bacteria; phylum Pseudomonadota; class Gammaproteobacteria; order Burkholderiales; family Burkholderiaceae_C; genus Allorhodoferax. The sequence goes on from JBEANP010000020.1 coordinate 9,449, forward strand.
AGCATCCGCAAAGTGTGATCGACCGCGCCCGCTGGGGCCGCCATGCGGGCCACCCGCTGCTGGGCGCTGCGGACTACAAGCTGGTGCACCACGCCAAAAATGGCCGCGCGGTGTATAGCTTTTGCATGTGTCCCGGCGGCACGGTGGTGGCCGCCACCAGCGAGCCGGGCCGCGTGGTGACCAACGGCATGAGCCAGTATTCGCGCAACGAGCGCAATGCCAACGCCGGCATGGTGGTGGGTATTGACCCCGCCGATTTTCCGCAAGACGTTGACGCGTTTGTGCAGGCCTTTGGCCCGGAGCAAGGCCAGCGCTACGCTGCAGAAGCCGCTGCACTCCAAGCCAAAGACCCACAGGCGGCGCACCCGCTGTCCGGGATCGCACTGCAGCGCCAGTTGGAGAGCGGTGCCTATACGCTAGGCGGCAGCAACTACGAGGCCCCGGGCCAACTTGTGGGCGACTTTGTTGCCGGGAAAAAAAGCACCAACTTTGGCAGCGTACTTCCCTCGTACAAACCCGGCGTCAAACTGGGCGACCTGGCCCCGTCCCTGCCCGCCTACGCGATTGAGGCGCTGCGCGAGGCACTACCGGCATTCGGCAAAAAGATCAAAGGCTTTGACATGGCCGATGCGGTGCTCACCGGTGTGGAAACCCGCACCTCCAGCCCCCTAAAAATCCCGCGCGACGAGAACTTGCAAAGCACCAATGTGCGTGGCCTGTACCCGGCGGGCGAAGGTGCTAGCTATGCGGGTGGCATTTTGTCGGCCGGTGTCGATGGCATTCGGGTGGCCGAGGCGGTGGCGCGCAGCGTGTTGGGCAAACTCGGCCTTGTCGCTAATTGACCTGAGCGTCTGCCTGCCGTTTTTGCGCGAGTGCAAACTAAAAAGCCCCCGGTGCTTACGCGCCGAGGGCTCTGCGTTTCTGGCAGCGGCTCAGACCGCTTGCCCGTGAGTGGACTCTTAACCTTGGCTGTTTTGCAGCGCGGCAATGCGCTCTTCAATCGGCGGGTGGGTCGAGAACAACTGACCAATGCCACCGGCAATACCCATCGCAGCCACGCTCTTGGGCAGCTCGCCGGGGGTCATCCCGCCTAAGCGGGCCAGGGCGTTGATCATGGGTTGCTTGCGGCCCATGAGTTGGGCTGCACCGGCATCCGCACGGAACTCGCGCTGACGGCTGAACCAGGCCACCACGATGGCTGCGGCAAAGCCCAGCACAATGTCCAGCACGATGGTGCTGATGTAGTAGCCAATGCCAGGGCCACTGCTGCGGTCGTCGCCCTTGCGCAAGAAGCTGTCTACGGCGTAACCAATGACGCGGCTGAGGAACACCACAAAGGTATTCATCACGCCCTGAATCAGCGTCATGGTGACCATGTCGCCATTGGCGATGTGGGCAATTTCGTGGCCGATGACGGCCTCAACTTCTTCGCGCGTCATGCCTTGCAGCAAGCCGGTGGATACGGCCACCAGCGCGGAGTTTTTGAATGCACCTGTGGCAAACGCATTGGGCGCACCGTCAAACACGCCGACTTCGGGCATGCCGATACCGGCCTTGTCGGCAAACTTGCGCACGGTGTCCACAATCCAGGCCTCGTCGGCGTTTTGGGGCTGCTCGATCACGCGCACGCCAGAAGTCCACTTGGCCATGGGCTTACTGATCAGTAAGGAGATGATGGCGCCGCCAAACCCCATGATCAACGCAAAGCCTAGCAGTGCACCCAAATTCAGACCGTTAGATGTCAAGAATCTGTTCACGCCCAGCAGGCTAGCCACAATGCCCAGCACGACGACGACCATCACATTGGTCAGGACAAACAAAATAATGCGTTTCATGGTTTCTTTCTAAACCGGCTATTCACCAGCCGTAGGGTTGGATGGTAAGGGCAGCCACAGTAATTTCAAGTTTTTTGACCATTGGACCCAGAAAAACTGGGGGCTCTGAACACGCTGGCGTCCTGATAAAAAGCGGCGTCTTCATTGGCCGGCCACCAGCCTGGCACGCCCAGCACGGGCAGGTGGGCAAACGGCTTGGCCGCCAGCATGGGTGCAGACAAGGTTTGGGCCAGCCAAACATCTGTATCCACTATTGAATTAGTAGCAGCATAAGTACGAAATACGTGCGCTGTGATGGGTTTTCTTGGGTAAACCAACTTCTCCATCAGGGCGTGGCCGAACAGCACCAATGTGGACTCAGCCCACAGAGGGCGCAGCGTGCCAAACACTGCCTGCCAGTCTTTGGCCACCAGCGCATCCCACAGCACATCAGGCCCCTGAAAGAAGGCTGCATTTTCGTCAAACACAGTGAGTGCATCCCGCGCCGGGCCGCGCACAGGCTGAATGCCCGTTTGGGCAATCTGCGCCGCCTGCAATTGGTTGAGACGGGCCTTGGTGTGCGGAAAGTGCAGCCAGCACAGACCGTTAAAAAAATCGTGCAAGCCGTCGCGTGTGGGCACGCGGCCGGTGTTGAAGATGTACTGTTCGTAGGCGGTGCCAGCTGGCAGCTCGGCTTGCGGCACAAAGTGGACTTGGGCGCGACCCACGGGAGCTACGGCTGCATTCAGCACGGTGCTGACGGGCGCGCCACCAATAGCATCGACTACCTGGCTACCCAGCGGTTGGCCCAAGGTGCGCATATGCGCCAGCCAAGGCGCAGACCAGTCAATGGCCTCTAGACCAAACGCCACTGCAGTGCTTCCCCAGCGGCTAGGGGTTTCAATGTGGCCTCACCAAACGCAAAGCTCTCGGGCGGGGTCCAGCTTTCACGTTTCAGGGTGATGTTGCCGTTGTTGCGCGGCAGGCTGTAAAAGTCGGCCCCAAAAAACGAGGCAAAACCTTCCAGCTTGTCCAGCGCACCGGCGGCATCAAAGGCCTGGGCGTACAGCTCCATGGCCGCGTGCGCCGTGTAGCAGCCTGCGCAACCGCTGGCATGTTCTTTCAGGTGCGCGGGGTGCGGTGCGCTATCGGTGCCCAAAAAGAACTTGGGCGAGCCACCGGTAGCAGCCCTCATCAGGGCCTGGCGGTGGGTTTCGCGCTTGAGCACTGGCAGGCAGTAGTAGTGCGGGCGAATGCCGCCGGTGAAGATGGCGTTGCGGTTGTAAAGCAAGTGGTGCGCGGTGATACTGGCCGCGGTAAAGCGATCTGCATCGGCCACATACTGAGCGGCCTCTAGCGTGGTGATGTGCTCGAAGACAATTTTGAGCTCAGGAAAATCTTTGCGCAGCGGTATGAGCTGGGTGTCGATAAACACGGCTTCGCGGTCAAACAGGTCAATGTCGCTGCTGGTGACTTCGCCGTGCACCAACAAAAGCATCCCCGCTTTTTGCATGGCTTCCAGCGTTTTGTAGGTCTTGCGCATATCGGTTACACCGGCATCGCTGTTGGTGGTGGCACCGGCGGGGTACAGCTTGGCGGCAACCACGCCTGCGTCTTTGGCACGCGCAATTTCATCGGCAGGCAGGTTGTCGGTGAGGTACAGCGTCATCAACGGCTCAAAGTGCAACTCCGCAGGCACAGCGGCTTGAATGCGCGATTTGTAGGCCAGCGCCTGCGCGGCGGTGGTCACTGGCGGGCGCAAGTTGGGCATGATGATGGCGCGCCCAAACTGGGCTGCGGTGTGTGGCACCACGGTGTGGAGCGCGTCGCCATCGCGCACATGCAGATGCCAGTCGTCGGGGCGGGTGATGGTAAGTGTTTGGGTAAGACTATTTAGCATTCACGATACCTTTGAAATCGTAGGGAACCACAATGGTGTTGACCTTGCCAGCGGCCACGCCTTCGGCAATTTTCAGATTTGCCATGGCGTTCATGTAGCCAATGGCACCCGCATTGGCATTGAGCGCGGCAATGCGCTCGGCCTCTTTTTTGGCGGTTTGCACTTCCACTTCTTTGGTCTTGAGTTCGTTCTGAGCGCGCACCAGTTCATTGGCGCTTTGCACAATCACATCCGCCGGCGTAATGGCCCGCACCTGCACCTGCGACACGGTAATTTTGTCGGCCAGCTTTTCTTCGGTCAGCGTTTTGATGATGCTCTCGCGGACTTGCTGCTCAATCAAAGGGCGGTTGTCGGCCATCTTGAGCGCTTCATAAGCGCGAGCTACTTTGTAGGCGGCGTTGCGAGCACTCAGCGCTACATAGTTTTGCATCAGCAGCACGTCACCGCCTTTTTCTGACAGGCCGTGAAAGGTCTTGTTCTTGGTAGTCCACAGCTCGGATACAGCGGATGGGTTGACGTTGTAGACCACCGTCATGTCAAAGTCTTTCACCGTGGAATTGTCAGATGCCAGCGGTGTCATGTTGTCCACGGCCACGGCTACGTCCTGAATTTTGAAGGTGATGATTTCACCCACGATGGTTTGGTTGAACGAGCCCGGCAGGCGCTCGGTGGGGTCGGTGGTTTTGTCAAAGTTAATACGCAGGCCCACCTCACCCGTCTCTATACGGGTGCACCCGCTTACGCCCACCAACGCGGCGGTCAACAACAGACCGATGAACTGAATCGACATAACAACGCTCCCTATTGAATTTATGACTTGGATACAGGCTGCAGCGCTGCCTGGGCAACTAGGTAGTCCCAAAGCGCCTGGGTCGTGCCTTTGGGTTGTGGCGCGGCAGAAGCACGTTGCGCGCCTGAGAGTGTGCGGCCCGCTTCTTTGCCGGAGGGGCGCTCGCGGTAGGCGCGCACTTCCATGGTAATTTTTAGATCATTCATACCCACGGGCAGCGCACTCACCAGCTTCTTGGCGCGCAGGTCTTTCTTTACCGCACTAAAAGGCAAAAAGGCCACGCCATGGCCTTCCAGTGCCATGGCTTTCAGGCCCTCGGCCATATCGGTTTCATACACCCGCTCGAAGTGGATGGCAGCAGAGGCTTGCTTCAAAATCAGCTCCACCATCTGCCCCAAATAGGCACCGGGCGCATAACCCAGATACGGCAAGGGCTTGCCCGCCTTGCCAGGCAACGTGAACAGAGGCGCACCGTCGACATCGGGTTTGACATAGGGGGCCACCACCTCTTCGCCCAGGCTGACCATCTCGTAGCGGTCGGCATCGAGTTGGTAGGGCTGCGAGGGGTGGTGGTAGGCAATCAACAAGTCGCAGCTGCCTTCGACCAAGCGCATCACCGCGTCGTGCACGTTCAAGGCAATCAGGCGGCTTTTGATGGGGCCAAACTTTTCACGCAGTTCAGACACCCAAGCGGGGAAGAAGGTAAACGCCAGCGTGTGCGGCACCGCGAACTCTACAAAGTCTTGCCCGGCCGAGCTGTGGCCGCGCAGCATGGCGCGGGTAGTTTGCAGAGCTTGCAGCACCTCCAGCGACTGGTCGTACAGCGTTTCGCCAGCGGGGGTGAGCCGCGTGGGATAGGAGCTGCGGTCCACCAGATCGGTGCCCGCCCACGCCTCCAGCGACTGAATGCGCCGCGAAAATGCAGGCTGCGTGACGTGGCGCAGTTGCGCGGAGCGGCTGAAACTGCGGGTTTCCGCCAACGATACAAAATCTTCAAGCCATTTGGTTTCCATGCCCCGATTATCCTTAAGCTACGGGCGTCAACAGCTTGGCAAAGCCTTGCCGGGTGGATGCAGACACGCCGGATAGCACCTGCTCGTACCGAGTTCGGTGCCGCGCCAACAGCCTGGCAGACGCAACCGTTTTGGAACGACAAAACCAGTGGCAGGTGTGCTGCATCAGCATGATTTCAGCAGTCATCATGTAGGCGCGGTCTTTGGGCTGCGCTTGTTGGCTGTTGCGCACCGTGTCGGCAATGCCACGTGCGTGGATTTGGAATGCCTTGCGCACGTCGAACGTGGCTTTGGGAAACAACTTATCGGCCCACGGGAATGCAAATGGCAAGGTGCTGGACAAAGCGCTGTCACCCCACACCTCGGAAAACCCGATGCTGAACTGCTGCACTTGCTCGCTCAGTTGCGCTTCTTGGGCCTCTAGGTAGGCAAACACCTGCGCCTGCCGCTCGGCGCTGGCCTCACCCAGAGCGCGTAAGTAGCCACTGACCAGCCCTTCCATGAGCTTTTCAATTTCAAACTTGCCCAGGTGGCTGGCTAGCAAGTTGATACGGCGCTTTTGTTCACGCGTCTTCAGGATGTGGAAGGCAAATCCGAAGGCAAAAAAGATGAAAAATTCCATAAACCTAATTAGTCCGGATGACCCGACTCCCATTGTTCTAGCGCCAGCAGCAGGCTGGTGCGGTGCACATTTGCCACCTCCTGCCAGGTGATGCCCGTCAAAGCACCTTCCAGTGCCCAAAGCAAGTTCAGACTAACTCGGGGCGAGTGTCTTTTTGCCGCAGCATAGGCGGCAACCGCTCCACGCTTACGCAATTGGGCCACGGTTTTGATGCCCGCGAGCGCCAATACCGCCACAGATTTGGAACCCAGATTCGGCAGATCCACGATACTGCCGATTTTCTTGGCAGAAATCAGCCTGTTCCCGGCCGGTGTTACTGGCTTGGATTTCGGCTTGGGCAGCCGCACGGGCAATGCCAGTGCCGTGGTGCGCACCAGCAGGCTGAGGGCTTGCGCGTCTTCCCAACTATCGGCGTCAATCAGCAAGTGCGGCTTGGCGCCAGAAAACGGCGAGCCTTCACGCACTTCGTGCAGCAAGGCGCGGCCCTGTTCGGTGGGCTTCAAGAAAAGCTGGTCGTCACACACCAGCCCCACCGGCGAGCCGTCGTAATACAAGCAGTATTCGCCAAACATTTTGCGGCACGACACCGGCCCGGCGTGGCGCAACTGGTCCAGCAAATAGTCCATGGTGGATTGCTGTGTTGACACGGCACTTGCTCCTTTGTTTTGGTTCGCTTATTCAGCGCTTTGCTGCAAGGCCCACATTTGCGCATAGCGCCCGTTGACTGCCAGCAGCGCGCTGTGGGTGCCGCGCTCGATGATGCGGCCCGAGTCCATCACCAAAATTTCGTGCGCATCCACCACCGTGGAGAGTCGGTGGGCAATCACTAGCGTGGTTTTGTTTTGCGACACACCGGCAAGCTCAGCCTGAATGGCACGCTCGTTGGCGCTGTCCAGCGCGCTGGTGGCTTCGTCAAAAATCATCACCGGTGGGTTCTTCAGGAGCGTGCGGGCAATGGCCACGCGCTGCTTTTCTCCGCCTGAGAGTTTCAGCCCGCGCTCGCCCACCATGGTGTCGTAACCCTTGGGCGCGGCGGCAATAAAGGCGTGAATGTGGGCGGCCTTAGCAGCAGCTTCCACCTCGCCCCGGTTGGCACCGGGGCGGCCGTAGGCGATGTTGTATTCCACCGTGTCGTTGAACAGCACGGTGTCTTGCGGCACGATGCCAATGGACTGGCGCACGCTGGCCTGGGTGACTTGTTTGATGTCTTGCCCGGCGATGGTGATACGACCCTGCTGCACGTCATAAAAGCGAAACAGCAACCGCGCCAAAGTGGACTTGCCTGACCCACTAGGCCCCACCACCGCCACGGTTTTACCGGCCGGAATCTCAAAGCTAATGCCGTGCAATATGGTGCGCGCCGTGGTGCCTTTGGCGGCTGCGCTGCCTGCAGGGTCGTAGCTAAAGGTAACGTCTTCAAAGCGCACCGCAGCATCCACACCGTTGGCAGCCAGTTGCAATGTTTGTGCGTCGGGTGCATCGGCAATTTCGCGCTCACGCTCCATCAGCGTAAACATTTTTTCCAGGTCGGTCAGGCTCTGTTTGATCTCGCGGTAAATCACGCCTAAAAAGTTCAACGGAATGTAGAGTTGGATCATGAAGGCGTTGACCATCACCAAATCCCCCAGCGTCATGCGGCCATCCACCACACCTTGCGTGGCGCGCCAGAGCATGGCCACCAGCCCCACGGCGATGATGAGCTGCTGACCGGTGTTGAGCAGACTCAATGTGGTTTGACTCTTGACGGCGGCGC
>JBEANP010000021.1:0-16939 GCA_041165385.1 Pseudomonadota bacterium
ATTGGGTTTGGATAGCCGAGCTTGAACGCTACCTGCGCGTCGTCACCCTTGAAGATGGCACAACCGTGCACAATGCATTTCCAGACCGGAGGTTCAAACCATGAAAATCTCATACGACAAAGCGACCGACTCGCTCTACATCCACTTGGCTGATCGCGCCTCGGTGGACTCCGATGAAGTGAAAGACGGCGTAGTGCTCGACTTTGATGCCAATGGCGCACTGGTCGGAATTGACGTGCAACATGCGAGTGAACGGGCCGACCTCAATAACTTGTCATTATCCAAATTGCCGTTTGGCGAATTGCTGGCAGCGTAGGTGGAGCCGAAGTGGGAAGATCAATCTAAAAGATCTATGCGTCCCCAAACCATCCAAATCTACCTCCCGCCGGTGACCCGCGCGGCATGCGCGTGGCAGAAATCACGACGCGCATTGTTCGCGTGATCGAAGTGCCGCGCAGCCAGTTGGCAGACTTCCTCAAGATGCCCGAGGCGCAACAGGTGGGCGTGTACTTTTTGATGGGCGAATTGTCAGATGCCGGATTGCCACGCGCCTACATCGGCCAGTCAGGCAATGTGGGCACCCGGCTGGTGCAGCACAACCAGGGTAAAGACTTCTGGAACCGGGCGATGGTGGTCATCTCGCTCACCAACAGCATGACGCAAATGCACGCGCTGTTTCTGGAGTGGTTTGCCATTGCGGGGGCGACCAAAGCTGGGCGCTACAGCCTGGAGAACGGCAATACTGGCTCGCAACCCTACACACCTGCACCGCTGCAAGCGGACTGCCACGAAATCCATGAAACCGCCGCAACCTTGCTGGCAACGCTGGGTCAACCCATTTTCGAGCCGCTGACCGGATCTCAAACCCATGCAAATGGCGAAGGCGAAAAAGTAACCTTGTTCTATTGCAGAGGGCCAGCGGCAAATGGTGTGGGTGAATACACGTCGGAAGGGTTTGTCGTTCACAAAGGTTCAACGGCCCGGATTGAAATCGTTGCATCCATCAAGGGCACCTCGCAAGAACGTTTTCGGCAGCAACTGGTGACTGATGGCGTTCTGGCGCTCAATGGCGACAACTACGTTTTCACCCGTGACCACCTGTTTGCCAGCCCCAGCATGGCCGCTATTGCGGTGCTGGGTCGATCCGCCAACGGCTGGCTGGAATGGAAGACCGAACAAGGCCAAACTTTGGACGGTGCCAAGCGGCAGTCGGTGAAGGTTTCAGAATAGTTTTTGCTATGTTTTTCATAGCTGCTTGCGCATACTCCACACGGGCTAGAGGCCAATATCACACTTAGATAGTCATCCCCGTTAAACTTCAACTCATGCACTCCGCTATCTCTCAACACCGCTCTGGCATCTCGGCCATCTGCCAACGCTACGGCATTCGCAAGCTCGAAGTGTTTGGCTCGGCAGCGCGGGCGGATGATTTCCAGCCCGATAGCAGCGACGCTGATTTTCTGGTGGAGTTTGCGCCGGACCTGCAGCCTGGGCTGGATACGTTCTTCGGTGCCAAGGCCGCACTGGAAGCTTTGCTAGGCCGCGGTGTGGACTTGGTGGAACCCGGCGCAGTGCGCAACCCCTATGTGCTGGCCAGCATCAACCGCAACCGCGAAGCCATTTACGCAGCGTGAACATTGCTCAGAACGCACTGCCCTCACTACTTGTTGCCGTGCAGGCGCTGTTAGACGAACTGCAATAGTTTCTGCTACGCTTTTCACAGCTGCTCGCGCACATATAGCAAGGGCTAGAGCCAAATTTCACTTCCAACTGCCAATACAAACCCAATTCGGGTATTATCAACCCCAATATGGGTATTTCGACCAATCCAACCGAGCATTCCGCCCTCGCTGACGCACTATTCCCCAAGGTGCGGCAGCGGGTGCTGGCCGTGCTGTTTGGCACGCCAGACCGCAGCTACTACGCCAATGAGGTGATTGCGCTGGCGCAGTCGGGCACGGGCGCGGTGCAGCGCGAGCTGGCGGGCTTGTCAGAGGCAGGCTTGCTCACCGTGCGCAAGCAGGGCAACCAGAAGCATTACCAGGCCAATTCCAGCGCGCCAGTGTTTGCCGAGCTGCGCTCACTGGTGCTCAAGACCATGGTGCTGACGGATGAGCGATTGGTCACAGACCGCGCCACCGAAGCAGTTTCCAACGCAATTCAAAGGTAGTCCATGCCCCTCTCCTGGAACGAAATCAAATCCCGCGCCCTCACCTTCAGCCGCACCTGGGCTGACGCGGCCAATGAGGACAGCCAGGCCAAGCCGTTCTGGATCGATTTCTTTGAAATCTTTGGCATCACCGACAAGCGCGTTGCCACGTTTGAGCATGCCGTCAAAAAGCTACCCGGTGCCAACGCCAAAACGGATGGCTTTGTAGACCTCTTTTGGCCCGGCATGCTGCTGGTGGAGCAAAAGTCGCGTGGCAAAAATCTGGACGCCGCCCTCACACAAGCACTGTCGTACTTCCCTGGCATTGCCGAGCGCGACTTGCCGCAGATCGTCATCGTGTGCGACTTTGCGCGCTTTCGGGTGCACCGCCTCACCACCAACGAGACGGTGGAGTTTGAGCTGAAAGACCTGCACAAAAACATCAAGCTGTTTGGCTTTGTGGCGGGCTACAAAGCGCAGCAGATCAAGGCGCAAGACCCGGTCAACATCAAGGCCGCCGAGCGCATGGGCAAGCTGCACGATGCGCTCAAGGCCAGCGGCTACACCGACCACCCGCTGGAAGTACTGCTGGTGCGCCTGCTGTTTTGCCTGTTTGCGGATGACACCGGCATCTTCCAGCCCGCGCAGGCGTTTCGCACTTTTGTTGAAGAGCGCACGGCGGTCGATGGCTCCGACTTGGGCGCGCGGCTGGCGCAGCTGTTTCAGGTGCTCAACACGGTTGACGACAAACGCAGCAAAGCGCTGGATGAGCAGGTGGCCGCCTTTCCGTACATCAACGGCAAGCTGTTTGCTGAAGTGCTGCCCATGGCCGACTTCACCAGCGCCATGCGCGAGGCGCTGCTCGACGCCTGCGCGCTGGACTGGTCTGCCATCAGCCCCGCCATTTTTGGCAGCCTGTTCCAAAGCATCATGGACGTGGGTGCCCGCCGCAACCTGGGCGCGCATTACACATCGGAAGAAAACATTCTCAAGCTGATCAAGCCGTTGTTTCTGGACGAGCTGTGGGCCGAGTTTGGCAAGGTCAAAAGCAACAAGAATAAGCTGTTTGAGTTTCACAAAAAGCTGCGCATGCTGACTTTTTTTGACCCGGCCTGCGGCTGCGGCAACTTCTTGGTGATCAGCTACCGCGAGTTGCGCGAACTGGAGCTGGCGGTGCTGCGCGCATCGCATGTCACAGGCCAGTTGAGTGTGGACGTGCACCAGCTCATCGGCATTGATGTGGACCAGTTCTACGGCATCGAGATTGAAGAGTTCCCCGCGCAGATTGCGCAGGTCGCCATGTGGCTGATGGACCACCAGATGAACTTGCAGGTGAGCGAGGAGTTTGGCCTGTACTTTGCGCGCATCCCGCTGCGCACTTCGCCGCATGTGGTGCATGGGAACGCGTTGCGGCTGGATTGGAATGAGGTGTTGCCAGCGCAGCGGTGCAGCTATGTGCTGGGGAATCCGCCGTTTGTGGGCAAGAAAGAGCAAACGCCTGCGCAGAAGGCAGACTTGGCACCTGTATTTGCGCCGCTCAAAGGCTCGGGCGTGCTTGATCTAGTGGCCGCTTGGTACATCAAAGCAGCCCAATACCTGCATGCCGCACCGACAACACGCGCAGCGTTCGTATCCACCAACAGCATCACGCAAGGCGAACAGGTGGGAGTGCTCTGGGGTTGGATGCTTGCGCAGGGCATGCACATTCACTTTGCCCACCGTACATTCAATTGGAGCAACGAAGCGCGTGGCAAGGCAGCGGTGCATTGCGTGATTATTGGTTTTGGACTGGAGGACTTACCCGGAAAGGTCATCTACGAGTACGACGACATCAAGGGAGATCCACATCCGGTCCAGGCTGTGCATATCAACCCCTATCTGGTTGATGCCACCGACGTATTTTTGCCAAAACGGTCCACGCCTATTTGCGAGGTCTCGCCAATGATGGAAGGCAGCGCTTTGATTGACGATGGTCACTTTCTCTTAACCGATGAAGAGCATACGTCGCTACCCAGCGTGGACCCGAAAAGTGTGCCATTGCTGCGCAAGCTCTACAGCGGTGAAGATTTCTTAAACGGCGGCTATCGCTGGTGTCTGTGGTTCGGAACAGCGAACCCCGCAGAACTTCGCGCCAGCCCATTCGCGCTTTCCAGAGTTGAGCGCGTCAAGAAATTCCGACAATCCAGTGGACGAGCAGCCACGGTGCGGCTAGCCGCTACACCCACCCTGTTTGGCGAATTGCGCCAGCCGATAGGTCGATATCTATTCGTACCCAAAACTTCAAGCGAACGGCGCACTTACGCCCCCATTGGTTTCATGGAATCGGCTGCGCTCATTAACAACACTAGTCTGTTCGTTGACAAAGCCAGTCTGTACGAGTTTGGCGTTATGTCATCGAACATGCATAACGCTTGGGTACGAGTAACTTGTGGGCGCATGAAAAGTGATTTGCGCTATTCCGCTCAAATCGTCTACAACAACTACCCCTGGCCCGAGTTCCCCCAGAATTCCAAGTCAAATCAGCCCGTAGCCCCAGTCCACCCTGCACAAGCTGCTATCGAAATTGCAGCACAAGCCGTGCTCGACGTGCGCGCCAAGTTCCAGTCCGGCGACCAGCCCGCCACGCTGGCCGCCACTTTGGCTGATCTGTACGACCCGCTCACCATGCCACCCGAATTGCTCAAGGCGCACCAGAAGCTGGACGCCGCCGTAGACAAAGCCTACGAAGCCAGCGGTGGCAAGAAGAGCTACAAAAGCGACGCCGAGCGCGTGGCGTTTTTGTTTGAGCTGTACCAGAAGTACACCAGCCTGCTGCCCAGCGCTCCCGTCAAAGGCAAGCGCAAAGCCAAAATCGCCTAAACATCCAGTGGCGTGGACACTTCAAACGACCAGGTCTTATCACACACGAATCCGGAAAACGTGAAAAAATCATTACAAATCAACAACTTGGTATCACATGGCTGATAAGTACTGGATTGCGGCGGTGTTGCAGAGCCTTGAGCAAAGCCTGGCTCCCGTGCCCCATGAGGTGAACGAACTGGACTGGAAGGCCAACCTTTCGGACCACAAAGACAGGCTGGCCGAGCACTTGATGGCGTTTGCCAACCTCCCCAATGGTGGCAGTCTGGTGTTTGGTGTGGCGAATTCGGGACAGTTGGTGGGTATTGACCAGGAGACCGTAGCCCAAATTGCCAATACCTTGTCCAACCTTGGCCGTGATGCCGTAGAGCCACCACTGGCACTTGACCACGCGGTGGTGGAATTCAAAGGCATTCCTATTCTGCTGGTACATGTGCCCGAGCAAGCTGTGAAGCCTGTGCACAGGCGCGGCCGGTCGATTGAAGAGTCTTGGGTGCGCTCTGGTGGTACTACGCGCAAGGCATCCAGACAAGAAGTGGGCGCGCTGATGCTCAACAGCGCCACCCCACGCTGGGAAGAATTGCGTGCATCGACGCTGATGTCGCCGGAGGATGTACTGGGGAGACTTGACGTTGCCACCATCGCCAAGCTATCAGAGCGGCCGCTGCCGGGTGACGTTGAGGCATTGAGCCAATGGCTTTTGGCCGAAGGCTTGGTCGTTGCGGATGGCCGAGGTTTCTACATCACCAACTTTGGTGCCATTGGCGCTGCCCGCAAGCTGGATGACTTTGGCACGCTGGAGCGCAAACGCATCCGAGTCATTAGGTATCGCGGTACCAACAAAGTCGAGACCATTGACGAACTGCCAGGGAATAAAGGCTATGCCGTTGGCTTTGAGGGATTGATTGGCTACCTGAAACGCGCCCTCCCTCACTCGGAAGTGATTCAACAATCGCTTCGTACGGAGGTCAGCGTTTACCCCGAAATAGCCCTACGCGAATTGATTGCCAATGCGCTGATTCACCAGGATTTCACTGTCACGGGTGCCGGGCCGATGGTCGAGATTTATGACGACAGAATCGAAGTTACCAATCCCGGGACTCTGCTGCCCGGCAAGCGGCCCGACCGGTTGATTGGAACTACTCCCGAGTCGCGCAATGAGTTGCTTGCATCCTCTTTTAGACGTTATCGGATTTGCGAAGAGCGGGGCACCGGATTTCAGAAGGTGGTGGGGGCCATTGAGTTATTCGGTTTGCCACCACTTGTATTCACGCTGCAAGAAAATTCTTTTCGCGTCACGTTGTATGCCCCACGCAAATTCTCCGAAATGTCACAGACAGAACGGATTGAAGCTTGCTACCAACACGCGGTGCTGCAATATTTGTCGAGTAGCACCTTGACGAACACGACCGTGCGAGAGCGATTCAAACTGCATGAAAAACACCGCAACCAGATTACCAACTTGATTGGGGACGCCGTTGCATTGGGCCGAATCAAACGGAAAGACGCGGGCAATGGTAAGAAATTTGCTGAATATTTACCCTATTGGGCATAGAGAAACGCTACGCTTTGAGTAGCTACCTGCGCATATTCCACGGGACCGGGTATTTGGTTCAGCGCTGCATGGGGATGACCACGATGACAGCGATCTCGATCTATTGGTCAACACCTTGCCAGGCACCACGTTGTTTGATTTGGGTGGCTTACAAGATGAGTTGCAAGAGTTGCTGGGGGTGTCGGTTGATGTACTCACTCTCAAAGACCTACCGGTCAAGTTTCGCGATATCCTCTCCGAGGAAGCCCGCCTCATATGACGGTGAACCGTCTGCCCGATTATTTGGATCACATGCAGCTAGCCATAGCCGATGCGCAATCGGATCGCGCACGGCTACTTCGACATCAACCTCGAAGTGGTGTGGGACAACCTGCGCTACGAGCAGCAGCACGCCGCCATCATTGCGCGCTTTGGCCGCTACCCCCACCGCAACGCCATTCTAGGGCGCACTTCCAGCGCGGAGGAGCTGGCTTTTCTGATGGAGCCGGGGTCGGCGTTTTAGGTTGACAGCTTCCAATTGCTACGCTTTTTGTAGCTGCTTAAATATATTCCACAAGGTCTGCAGGCCAATTTGGCCGTAAAACTCTGTCCAATAGTCCCTGCACCGCCGGGCCCCATGTAAGGTTTGTTCTCTGGTAGCGACAAACCCGAGCACAGCCGGAGCGCCCCATGCCACTATTCCACTGGATTCAGTTCCTACCCCGCAAAACCATCGTTACCCTGGCAGCAGCGGTAAGTGTAATGCCCTTGGCACACGCACAAAGCTGCCAACGCAGCGCCGGGGCCAAACCGCCAGCCGTGGTGGAGCTGTTTACGTCGCAAGGCTGCAGCTCCTGCCCGCCGGCGGACCAGTGGCTGTCCACGCTCAAGGCGGACAAAGAGGTGATTGCCTTGTCCTTTCACGTGAACTACTGGAACCATCTGGGCTGGAAAGACCCCTACGCCACCACTGAGACCACCGAGCGGCAGCGCAAGATTCAGCAGGCGCTACAAGGCAAGTATGTGTACACGCCCCAGGTGGTGCTCAACGGGCAAGACCACCGCAGCTGGCAAGGTCAAAGCCCCGCAGGGCTGCTCCGCATGACCGCAGAACAGGCGCCCACCTTGAGCCTGGTGCGTAACGGCACGCAGGTCGCGGCACAGGTAGGCGCACAGCCCGATCGGGCGCAACTGGCGGGCTACTGGGCGGTGTTGAACGACGGCCTGAGCCAGCAAGTCACGCGGGGCGAAAACGCTGGGGTTCGTCTGGTGAACGACCATGTGGTCACGCTTTACCAGCCCGTCACGGCATGGAACGCCAAGACCGCCCACACAGCGCAGCTGACCTTGCCGCCCCACATCACAAACCAGCGCGTGGTGTTTGTTGTGACCGACGCAAACCACACACGCCCTTTGCAGGGCCTGACGCTGCAATGCAGTTAACCACCAGTGCCGCTTACACCGGGCCGGTGAATTCCCCGCGCGCCGGGTAGTCTTTGGTCACCGCAAAGTCAATGGCGCCGATCAGGTCTTGAAACTGTGGGCGTGCAAAAGGCATGGTTTGCACTGCGCCGTAATACAGCGTGCCGTCCGGGCGCACGATAAACACACCGGGTTCTGAGAACAGCGCAGGCTCCTCAATGCCGATAGAGGTTTTGCCACGCGAGGTGCTGATATACAAGCCCCACTCACGGGCGGCCTTCAAGCTCAGGCCGTAGCCGAACTTGAGCCCTTGGGCGTTGACCTTGGCGGCCATTTTCTGGCCGCGATCTGCATCGTCGCTACTGATAGCCACCACCTGCACACCCCGGCTCGCAAACTCGGGCGTCAGGCGCTCCAGTTCGAGCAAGTATTTGGCGCACAGCGGGCAGTGCAGCCCGCGGTAAAACACCAGCAGGTCAAACGTGTCGCCAGGGTTAGCACCCAGCACGTAGCGGCCGCCAGTGGTCAGTGCGACGTTCAAGGCAGGTACTGGAAAACGGGGCATAAGGGACTGTGAGCGCATGGTGCTTCTTTCTGAGGAGTCGAATGGGAACAGCATTGTGCGGTGCTAATTGCTGCAACTGCTTGTAAGAATTTTGCCCTTGGCAGGACCAATGGTATTTACCCCATAAGGCCAAATCACCATGCACACCCTTTTTATCCGCTGCGCCGCATTGCTGCTGGCCGCCCTCGTCACCTTCGCCCATGCCGCCGAGCCCGTTAGCACAGGCTGGATGAACGGTGCCGCCATTGGTGGCAAAGATGCAGTGTCGTATTACTCGGCAGAGGCCAAAGCCAGCCACCGGGTGGTGGACGGCACCAGCACATTCACGGTGGAATACCTGGGCGTGCCTTGGCGCTTTGCATCCAAGGCCAGCGCCGACAAGTTTGCAGCCAACCCTGCGGCTTATGCGCCGCAGTACAACGGGCATTGCTCCAACGGGCTGTCTCTTGGCGAGGGCTTGATTTCAACCAGCGGCTCGGTGTGGGAGTTTTTCGACAACAAGCTGCATCTGTTTTACGCCGAGCGTGGCCGCCAGCGCTGGCTCACCGGCGACTGGAAGGCCTACCGCCAGCAGGCAGACAAGGCCTGGCAAGACATACTGACCGTCAAACGCTGACACAGACAGCACCTAGGCCGCCCCCCCGCCTCCGAAGTAAACTGTGCGAAACCCACGACACAGTGGGCAAGTTAACAGGGGGAAATCACATGGCACAGCCACGTACAAAAAGGCGGCAGAAGCGCGCGTTCAACACGCTTCAGGAAAAAGGTTTCGCAGCTTGCGCGCTTGGCGCTGTCATGTTGACGATTCCTATTTTTCTGGGCAAATCACCCATACTGGCTGCGTTTGGCAGTGGGCTCCGTTTTCCAGGCTGGCTGTCATTTGGCATTGGTTTGGCGCTGCTTGGTTGGCACCATATGGCCCGGAACAAGTTTGCCGGCAGAGCTGCATCTACCCAGCAACCAAAAGCGGTGTTCCAAGAAGTACAAGTACCGCGGTTTAGCGCACCCGCCAGCCCCTACACAACAGCAACGGTAACTGCCTTGCCCGAAAAGGCTACCCAGTGGAGTCCCACTGTTTTCGCCGCCATCGAGTGGCGAAGATTCGAGGCGGTCTGCGAAAAACTATTTGCGCAGGGCGGCTTTCAAACCAAATCCCAATCGCACGGTGCGGATGGTGGCGTAGATATTTGGCTGTACAGCCGCAACGCCGTAGGCCCCGTAGCAGTGGTGCAGTGCAAGCACTGGCAAGGCAAAGCGGTGGGCGTAAAAGAGCTGCGCGAGTTTTTTGGTGTGATGGCATCGCACAAGCTCACACGCGGCACCTATGCCACCACATCCACTTACACCACCGACGCGCGGCAGTTTGCCAAGAACAACGGTATCAACGCGCTGGATGGCAACAGCCTGCTGGCACTGATAGCCAAGCGCACACCCGAGCAACAGCAAGAATTGCTCGCAGTGGCCTACGAGGGCGAATACTGGCGGCCCACTTGCGCTAGCTGCGGTGTCAAGTTGGTAGAGCGCACGCCGACCAAGGGCGGCGCGAACTTTTGGGGCTGCAGTAACTACCCAAAATGCAAGTCACGGTTGCCTATGGTGGGTGTGTTGCGGTAGAAATGCTACATTTTTTATAGCTGCTTGCGCATATTCCACGGGTGCTGATGGCC
This sequence comes from Pseudomonadota bacterium, assembly GCA_041165385.1. GTDB lineage: Bacteria > Pseudomonadota > Gammaproteobacteria > Burkholderiales > Burkholderiaceae_C > Allorhodoferax. Next base: position 10,197 of record JBEANP010000021.1, read on the forward strand.
TATTTGACACTCCACCATCCCAAGTCGTTAAACTCTTCGCTATGCCTGTCGTATTCCGCTACAAGTCGTTCCGGTTTTTCTTCTATTCCAATGAAGGAAACCCACGCGAAACGATGCATATCCATGTGCGCGGTGCAGACGGCGAAGCCAAATTCTGGCTAGTACCTACGGTGTACTTGGCTGATAGCGATGGCTTTGATGCACGAACACTTCGGGAACTGCGTGATGCAGTTGTTACTAACAGAGCGCTGATTGAAAGGACTTGGAATGAGTACTTCGCCTAAAGCGGTTCGGTTTGATGAAGACACCTTGTGGGTCAGCCTGTCAGACGGACGCACAATTGCAGCGCCCTTGGCTTGGTTTCCCCGTCTGTTAGAGGCAGCCCCTGAGCAGCGCGCTTTGGTTGAATTGAGCAAAGGCGGCTTGCATTGGGAGTATCTGGATGAAGATATTTCTATTGCAGGGCTTCTGTCGGGGCAGCCAGATAAAACGCGGCGAAACACCCAACAAACTGTTTAGTTCGTAGCTACCCACACATTGCCCCGCCGCAAACACCACCATGTCTATGTGATTGAGCTGTCCAAAGACGTGCTCTTGGAGCCGCGCTTTCGTAAAAACAACCCTGGCTATGTGGAGGGCAGACCTTGTGTGTATGTGGGCATGACGGGCCTAGACCCGGACGTGCGGTTTGACAAGCACAAGGCGGGCATTCAGGCCAACAGCTATGCACAGCACTACGGTCAGCGGCTGTTGCCCGACCTGTACGAGGCTTTTAACCCCATGACCTATGAAGACGCGGTAGACCGCGAAATCGAAATCGGCATCGACCTGCGCTCCGCGGGGTTTGGGGTGTGGCAGGCTTAATGATCAGCCTATCAGTCCATTAGCGCTGCGTACACCATGTTACGAAACAATGGGCGGTAAAAGGTGCGCTGGTTGGGCGCTTGGGTAAGCAAAATAGCGAAAAAGTCTTTGGCAGGGTCCACAAAAAACACCGTGCCCGAGATGCCGCTCCAGTAGTACATGCCTTTGCTGCCCAGCTGGCTGCCCAGACCATCTTCCAGGCGCACGGCAAAACCCAAACCAAACCCATGGCCCGGCGGCAGCAAGTCGCGCGAGGGGCCATTGCGCTCGGCGGGAATATCGCCCAGGTGGTCAGCCGTCATCTGTCGCACGGTAGCAGGGCCCAAAATGCGCACTCCGTCGAGCGTGCCGCCGTTCAGTAGGCATTGCAAAAAGCGGGCGTAGTCCATGGCCGTGGAGCCCAGCCCTGCTCCACCCGCTTGCATGGCGTTGGGGTGGCGCAGGTCCATCAGCGGCATCTGGGCACCACCGTCAGGATCGTGTTCAAAGGCTTGGGCGATGCGGTGGTGCTTGTGCGGTGGCACCACAAAGGCGGTGTCCACCATGCCCAAGGGCCCCAGGATATGGGCTTGCAGGTAGTCGGCCAGCGTTTGACCGGTGACAGCTTCTAGCAGTGCCCCCAGCAGATCGGTGGCGCGGCTATATTGCCAGATGGAGCCGGGCTCATAGCGGTAGGGGATTTGGGCCAGCGCGTGCGCAAACTCTGCGTTGGTGCGCTCGCGCGAAGCCAAGTCGGCCTGGGCGTACTGCTGTTGTACAGCGTCGTTGCCCAAAATTTCGTAGGTGAGCCCGGCGGTGTGTCGCAGCAAGTCTTGCACTGTGGGCTGGGCACGGGGTGGGCGCAGAGCGGCAGTACCACCCGCCACATCTGCTGCCACCATCACGTTGGCAAACTCCGGCAAATACTTGGTGACTGGGTCGCTTAGCAGCAATTGGCCTCGCTCCATCAGTTGCAGTATGGCCACCGAGACAATCGGTTTGGTCATGGAATAGATGCGAAAGATCGCATCATGGGCCATGGGCGTGCTGTTTTGGGGGTCTTGCTGCCCAATGCCGCGGTACAGCAGCACCTGGCCGTGGCGCACCACCATGGCCACTGCCCCGGGCAAGTGCTTGCGGTCTACATGGCCCCGCAAAGTGGTGACGATGGCTTGCGTGCGGTCAGGGCAAAAGCCCTGGCTCGTAGGGCTGGCTGCCTCAAGCACCATAGCGTTGCCGTGCCAGTGCAGCGCCCTTGGCCAGCGCCTCCAGCTTCTTGGTGGCCACCTCGCGGCTCATGGGGGCCAGGCCGCAGTTGGTGCACGGGAAGATGCGGTTACGTGGCACGTATTTCAGGGCCTCGCCGATGGTGTCGGCAATTTGCTCGGGCGTTTCAATCTCGGCACTGGCCACGTCGATCACACCCACCATCACGTCTTTGTCTTTCAGCAGCGCCATCAAATCGGGCGGCACATGTGAGTGGTAGCACTCCAGGCTCACCTGCTGGATGCTGCTGGCCGCCAGCGCGGGAAACACCTGCGCGTATTGCCGCCATTCGCCGCCCAGGGTTTCTTTCCAGTCGTTGTTGGCCTTGATGCCGTAGCCGTAGCAAATGTGCACGGCGGTGGTGCAGGTCAAACCACGCGCAGCAATCTCCAGCGCCTGCACGCCCCAATCTGCAGCGTCTTGCATGTAGACGTTGAATGCGGGTTCGTCAAACTGGATGATGTCCACACCATCAGCCTGCAAGGCCAGTGCCTCTTGGTTCAACAGTTCTGCAAACGCAAACGCCATAGTCTTGCGGTCGCCATAAAAACGGTCGGCCACGGTATCCACAATGGTCAGTGGGCCGGGCAGTGTGAACTTGAGTTTTTTCTTGGTATGAGCGCGGGCCAGTTGGGCCTCAAAAGCGTGCACACGGCCTTTGAGGCGCAGCGCGGCAATCACTTGCGGCACCTGCGCGTCGTAGCGATTGTTGCGGATGCCCATGGTGACTTTGTTCTCAAAGTCGATGCCTTCCACCTGCTCTAAAAACCCGTGCACAAAGTGCTGGCGACTTTGCTCGCCGTCACCCACGATGTCCAGGCCTGCGTCTTCTTGCGCTTTGATCCACAGCAGGGTGGCGTCGGCTTTGGCTTGGCGCAGCTCGTCGCCGGCCAGCTTCCACTGGGGCCAGAGTTTTTCGGTCTCAGACAGCCACGAGGGTTTGGGCAGGCTACCTGCAATGACGGTTTCAAACATGGGTGTCTCCAAATAGGTGAGTTATTCAAGTTCTTGCAATTTACGCCACATCACTTTGCCCGCACCGCTTTTGGGCAGGGCATCAACAAACTGAATGCTGCGTGGCGCTTTGTACACGGCCATATTCTCGTGGCACCATGCAATCAGGTCTTGCTCAGTGACATGCGCATGGCTGGCGCGGCGCACCACCACGGCCTTGACAGACTCGCCCCGGTAGGCATCTTTGGTAGAAATCACGCAGGCCTCTTGCACTGCGGGGTGGCGAAACATCAGCGCCTCTACCTCGGCGGGCCACACCTTAAAGCCCGACGCGTTGATCATGCGTTTGAGTCGGTCGGTCAAAAAGAAATAGCCGTCGGCATCCACATGGCCCAGGTCGCCAGAGCGGAAAAACCGTTTGCCGTCGATCTGCACAAACGCGGCTTCGGTTGCGTCAGGCCGCTTCCAATAGCCCTGAAACACCTGCGGGCCATGGATGAGGATTTCACCTTGCTCGCCCACAGCCAGCTCGGCCAAGGTGTCCGGGTCTACTACCCGCGCGTCCACCCCCATAAACGGGATGCCAAGGCACTGCTGCTTGGGTGCGTCGGGTGGGTTGCAATGTGAGGGCGCTGCAGTTTCAGTCAGGCCATAGCCTTCTACGTAGCGCAGGTCATACTGCTCTAGCAGCCGCTGCGCCACGGCCTGCGGCATAGCAGCACCGCCACCGCCGATGTAGACCAGACTACTGAGGTCGTAGTTGGCAAAGTGCGGGCTATTCATCAGGTCAATCACCATGGTGGGGATGTTGGTCCAGTGGGTGACTTTGTGGCGGGCAATCAGCTGCCCTGCCAGATCGCGGTCCCAGCGCGGCATGATGACCATAGAGGCCCCGGCCGCTATGTTGGTGTGCATCAGGCTCACCATGCCGGTGATGTGGAACATGGGCACCACCATCAGGGTGACGTTTTCCATGGTGCCGTTGCCCCACAGGCCGCTGGCCAGTGCGTTGTGCATGATGCTGCTATGCGTGTGCATGCAGCCCTTGGGTAGGCCGGTGGTGCCGCTGGTGTAGGGCAGCACGGCCAAGTCTACAGGGCCCACGTCTTGCGCGGGCGGTGCATCGGTGCAAGCAATGGCGGTTTCCCAGTCGTGCACTTGCCCCAACGCCAACGCAGGCAAAGCGTGGCGGGTACACAGCCAATCGGTCCAGACCGCAGGCATGGTTTTGCCACCCTCGGAAGCGGGGTCGAAGGCGTCGGTGAAATGGGTTACCACCAGGTGGGCAAAGCGTTGCTCTTCAGGCAATGTGTCGTTGGCCTGAGCCAACTCTGCAGCCAGGTCCGAGGTGGTGATGGCAACCTTGGCATCGGGGTCCACGATGTAGTGCTTAAGCTCTTCGGCGCGGTTCATGGGGTTCACTGGCACCACCACAGCATTGGCACGCAAAATGGCAAAGTGGGCAATCACCAACTGAGGGCAATTCTGCATACTCAGCACCACCCTATCGCCCTTTTGAACGCCTAGCGCGCACAGATAGGCCGCAAGCCGCTCTGCTTTTTGTAGCAGTTCGCGGTAGGTAAGGGTTTGGCCGAAAAATACCAAGGCCGCTTTGTGCGGATAGCGCCGCGCGTTGACCGCCAGGTTGTCCCACAACGAAGTGTCAGGCACCGCAATGGCGTGCGGAAGACGTTTGGGCCAAAAGTCGTAGTGCTTGTTGTTCATGGCAACCCTGTATGCAGTGGAGCATGCACCTTAATGGAAGCAGAACGCCACCCACAGCGGTTGGTGTCTCACACGGGACTGAAATGCGTTGGCACGGCTCCTGCTTGTAAGAAAACTGGAAGCCGCAACCCCGCCGAATTACCTCATGAATTTTTTGCATGAGCTTCAAGAGTAAACCCTAGGGTGCACGCTTATGGGGCGGCGGTACAGTCAACAGCTTGGAATAACAAGCCCTGCGCTGATTCCTCAATTTGTGACTTTTATTTAACTGGAGCACTTGCAGATGAAATTAAATACCTTGAAGACTGTGGCCGTTTTGATAGCCGCCATGGGCACTCTGGCAGCTGCCCCTGCGTTTGCAGGCAAGACACTGGATGCCATCAAATCCCGCGGCCAAGTGGTGTGCGGTGTGAACACCGGTTTGGCGGGCTTTAGCGCGGCCGATTCCAGCGGCAAGTGGGCTGGTTTGGATGTGGACGTGTGCCGCGCAGTTGCAGCAGCCGTGCTGAACGATGGCGAAAAAGTGAAGTACGTGCCTTTGAACGCTCAAGCCCGCTTTACTGCTTTGCAATCTGGCGAAGTGGATGTGCTGTCGCGCAACACCACCTTCACCCTGACACGTGATGCATCGTTGGGTCTGAGCCAAACCGCCGTGACGTACTACGACGGTCAAGGCTTCATGGTGCCCGTGAAGAGCAAGATCAAGAGCGCCAAACAGCTTAAAGGCCAAACGGTGTGCGTGCAATCTGGCACCACCACTGAGAAAAACCTGACCGATTTCTCCAAAGCGTCTGGCCTGGGCATCAAGCCTGTGGTGTTTGAAAAACTCGAAGCTGCCGAAGGCGCGTACTTTGCTGGCCGTTGTGTGGCATACACCACCGATGCGTCTGGCTTGGCATCTACCCGCAACAAGGTTGCTAAAAATCCTGCCGAGCACATGATCCTGCCCGACCTGATCTCTAAAGAGCCCCTGGGTCCCATGGTTCGCCGTGGTGATGACGAGTGGACTGCCATTGTCAAGTGGGTTATTTACGGTCTGCTGGAAGCAGAAGAAAACGGCGTGACATCTGCCAACGTAGACGACCTCAAAACCAGCAGCAAAGACCCCATCGTAGGCCGTCTCTTGGGCTCTACCGAAGACACCGGTAAGCTGTTGGGCTTGGACAAAGAATGGCTGGCCCGTGCTGTTAAAACCACAGGCAACTACGGTGAAATGTTCGAGCGTAATGTGGGTCCTAAATCTGCACTGCAACTGCCGCGTGGCTTGAACAACCTGTGGAACAAGGGCGGCATTCAATACGCACCTCCAGTTCGTTAATGTCAGCTCGCCGGAACACGTTGTTCCGGCCACTAAGGGGTGGGCGCAAGGAAATTGCCCTGCCCCTTTTAATTTGCGTCGCAATCGAATGAAAGAAGGGCTTGCATGTCCACCCCCTCCACTCCCCCTAAGAAGTCTTGGTCTTGGCGAAGTCAGGCATTTCGCGGGCTGATGTACCAAGTAGTGACGGTCGCGTTGATCGTACTGACCGTGCTCTACTTGGCCAATAACACCAACACCAATATGAAGTTGCGCGGCATTCAAAGCGGCTTTGACTTCATGTTGGGCGGAGCCGGTTTTGACATTGGCGAGAGCCTGTTTGCCTTTGACTCCGCAGAGCCGTACTGGAAAGCCTATTTAATTGGCTTTACCAACACCCTGCGGGTCGCTATTTTGGGCATCATCCTTACCACCATTTTGGGCACCTTGATTGGTGTGGGGCGCTTCTCGCGTAACGCCTTGGTGCGTGGTCTGTGTGTGGTGTACGTAGAGTTTTTCCGCAACATTCCGGTACTGCTGCAATTGCTGATGTGGTACCTGATGTTCACTGAGATATTGCCTGCGTCCAGTGAGCCATGGGAAGTGGGGCCGTTCTTTTTAAGCAAGGGTGGACTGAACTTTCCGATTCCCGAATGGG
>JBEANP010000022.1:0-16556 GCA_041165385.1 Pseudomonadota bacterium
CTGCGTCAGTTCCAACTGCGCTAAGGCCACGGTGGTGCCGGTTTCGTTAAACACGATGCTGCGCGCGCTGGAGGTTCCCTGGTCAAGTGCTAGCAAGTAGGTCATGGTTTTTGTCTCTGGTGATAATGGCTCTCCATCGGCCCGTTATCGCAAAACCGACATGCTACCCCCGCCAACACCACTTCCCACGCGTCGCGAAGACCTCTTGGTCCGTCTGGCGCAAGACCGTGTTTATGACATCGCTATCGTGGGTGGTGGTGCCACTGGCTTAGGTGTGGCCCTGGACGCCGCTGCACGCGGCTTCAGTGTGGTGCTGGTGGAGTCGCATGACTTTGCCAAAGGCACCTCATCACGCTCTACCAAGCTGGTGCATGGCGGTGTGCGCTACCTGGCGCAAGGCAATATCTCGCTGGTGCGCGAGGCGCTGCACGAGCGCACCACTTTGCTGCGCAATGCACCGCACTTGGCACAGCCGTTGGCGTTTGTCGTGCCGTCTTACCAATGGTGGGAAATCCCTTTTTATGGCGCAGGCCTGACTGTGTATGACTTGCTCTCGGGAAAAGCGGGGCTGGGCAAAACGGAATTTTTGAACACAGCTAGCGTTAAAAAACTGTTGCCAACGGTCAATACAACGGGCCTCAAAGGCGGCGTGAAGTACTGGGACGGCCAGTTCGACGATGCCCGCTTGGCATTGGCACTGGCGCGCACTGCCGCAGCCAAAGGCGCTTTGTTAGTGAACTATTGCAGAGCGACTGACTTACTTTACGAGGAGGGTAAGGTTAGCGGCTTGCAGTGCGAAGATAGCTTCTCCGGACAGCCCTACCGTGTGCGGGCGCGCTGCGTCGTCAACGCCACGGGCGTGTGGGTGGATGCATTACGGGAAAAAGATGGCGTTGCCAACGCCCAAGAGGGCAGAAAACCGACCCAGCCCATGGTATCGCCTAGTCAGGGTGTGCACATGGTGGTAGATCGTGAGTTCTTGGCCTCAGATGCGGCTTTGATGGTTCCTCAAACAGCCGACGGGCGAGTGTTGTTTGCCGTGCCCTGGCTGGGCAAAGTCATTCTGGGTACCACTGACACGCCGCGCAAAAATCTGGAACGCGAGCCGCACGCGTTGAAAGAAGAGGTGGAGTTCATCTTGAAAGAGGCGGCCCGCTACCTGACCAAAGCGCCTACGCGGGCGGACGTCAAAAGCATTTGGGTGGGCTTGCGCCCCTTGGTTAAACCGCAGCATGCCAATGGCGAGGCAACTAAGAGCATTAGCAGGGAGCACACGGTGCTAGTTAGCCGCAGCGGACTGGTCACTGTGACAGGGGGTAAGTGGACTACCTACCGTGCCATGGCCGAAGATGTCTTGGACCAGTGCTTCGAAAATAACTTATTGCCCCAGCGTGCAGGTGGGGTTACCACACGTCTTCCGTTGGTGGGTGTTGCCCAAATTACAGTCGAAGTACCCATTGCCCAAAGCCAAGGTCTGCATTCCTACGGCGATGAGGCTACGTTTATGGCTACTTTGCCGGGTGCAGATACTACGCTGCACGAGGGGCTTACAGTGGCCATGGTTCGGTTTGCGGCGCGCTTTGAATATGCAGTTACCGTAGAAGACGTTTTGGCTCGCCGCGCAAGACTTTTGTTTCTTGATGCCCGCAAGGCCGGGCAGTTGGCCCCTCAAATTGCCCAAATCCTCGAAGAAGAAACAGGTTTGGCATCAAAAAAAGAAGAATTTTTGGCTCTGACGCAGCAATATTTGAAAATTCCTGCATAAAAGTTGTTGACGATGCCAAGTTGTGTTGGCATAATAGTGGGCTTCGCTTGTAAAAGCTGAAGGTACTGCCCAAATAGAAGTCGTGCAAGTGGTTTGTGCGGCGGATAGCGGGCCCAAGACTGATCTGATACTAATGTGAGCCAAAGGGTAAGCGTGGTTTCAGATGCAAGTTGGGAATAATGAAATGATCCAAACTGAATCTCGACTGGAAGTTGCCGACAACACCGGCGCGAAATCCGTACTCTGCATCAAGGTGCTGGGCGGGTCCAAGCGTCGCTATGCAAGCGTTGGCGACATTATCAAGGTAAGTATTAAAGAAGCTGCTCCGCGTGGCCGCGTCAAAAAAGGCGAGGTTTACAGTGCTGTAGTGGTGCGCACCGCCAAGGGTATTCGTCGTAGCGATGGCTCTTTGGTGAAATTCGACGGCAATGCAGCAGTGTTGCTCAATGCCAAGCTGGAGCCTATTGGCACTCGTATCTTTGGACCAGTGACCCGCGAACTGCGCACTGAAAAGTTCATGAAGATCGTGTCCTTGGCTCCTGAAGTTTTGTAAGGACCGGCCATGAATAAGATTCGCAAAGGCGACGAAGTCATCGTTATCGCAGGTCGCGATAAGGGTAAGCGCGGAAAAATTTCTCTGCGTAAGGACGACTCCCATGTGGTGGTCGAGGGAGTCAACTTGGTGAAGAAACACACCAAGCCAAACCCAATGAAGGGCACAACCGGCGGCATCGTTGAAAAGACCATGCCTATTCACCAATCCAATGTGGCAATTTTTAATGCTGCATCGGGTAAGGCTGATCGTGTTGGTATCAAGTTGCTGGCTGACGGTAAGCGCGTACGTGTTTACAAGTCGAGCGGCGAAGAAATCAAGGTGGCATAAGCATGGCACGTCTCCAACAACATTACCGCGAAAAAGTGGCGCCTGAGCTGACTACCAAGTTTGGCTACAAGTCACCAATGCAGGTTCCTCGTCTGACCAAGATCACGCTCAATATGGGTGTGAGCGAAGCGGTCGCCGACAAGAAGGTTATGGACAACGCTGTCAATGATCTGACCAAAATCGCTGGCCAAAAGCCTGTGGTAACCAAGTCCAAGAAAGCTATCGCTGGTTTCAAAATCCGCGAAGGCCAGGCTATTGGTTGTATGGTGACTTTGCGCGGCGTGCAAATGTATGAATTCTTGGATCGTTTCGTAACAGTGGCTCTGCCCCGTGTGCGTGACTTCCGTGGTATTTCTGGTCGTGCGTTTGATGGTCGTGGTAATTACAACATCGGCGTCAAAGAGCAGATCATTTTTCCTGAAATTGAATACGACAAAGTAGATGCTTTGCGCGGTCTCAATATCAGCATCACCACGACGGCTAAGACCGATGAAGAGTGCAAAGCACTTCTCGCTGGCTTCCGTTTCCCGTTCAAGAACTGAGGTGACTCGTGGCTAAAATGGCTTTAATCGAGCGAGAGCTCAAACGTGATAAGTTGGCTGCCAAGTACGCAAAGAAATATGCGGAATTTAAAGGCATTGCCAATGACGCAAAGCGTACTGATGAAGAGCGCGCAGCTGCTCGTCTCGGTCTGCAAAAGTTGCCTCGCAACGCAAACCCCACTCGCCAGCGTAACCGCTGCGCAATTACGGGTCGTCCCCGTGGAACGTTCCAGCACTTCGGTCTGGGTCGTGCAAAGATTCGTGAAATGGCCTTTGCTGGTGAGATCCCCGGCATAGTCAAGGCCAGTTGGTAAGCGACAGGAGAACCTAATATGAGTATGAGTGATCCCATCGCCGACCTGTTGACGCGCATTCGCAATGCGCAAATGGTCGCCAAGACAACAGTTCAAATTCCATCTTCAAAAGTGAAGGTCGCTATTGCCCAAGTCTTAAAAGACGAAGGTTATATTGACGGTTTTAAGGTGACTAACGAAGGCGGAAAAGCTGAGTTGGAAATAGCCTTGAAATATTACGCAGGTAAGCCAGTGATTGAGCGCATTGAGCGCGTGAGCCGTCCTGGATTGCGTGTTTACCGTGGCAGTGATTCCATTCCTCAAGTACAAAACGGCTTGGGTGTGGCAATCGTAACGACACCTCAGGGTGTTATGACTGATCGCAAAGCGCGCGCAACCGGTGTCGGTGGCGAAGTTCTTTGCTACGTCGCTTAACGCTACTACGAGGAGTAAATACAAATGTCCCGTGTAGGCAAACTACCAGTAAACGTCCCTGCAGGTGTTGACGTGTCCATTAAAGAAGACCAGATCAGTGTTAAAGGCGCTGGCGGTGTTTTGCAATTGACGCTCAATAAGCTTGTCAAGGTGGCTAATGATGCTGGCAATCTGAATTTTCAGCCTGCCAACGAATCTCGCGAAGCAAATGCCATGACTGGCACCATGCGCCAGTTGGTAAACAACATGGTCGTTGGTGTAACTAAAGGTTTCGAGAAGAAATTGTCGCTGATCGGCGTGGGCTACAAGGCCCAAGCTGCTGGCAATAAATTGAATCTCGCGGTTGGCTATTCACATCCAGTCAATTTCGATATGCCAGCTGGCATAACGGTTGCGACCCCTACTCCTACAGAGATTTTGGTGAAAGGTGCTGATCGTCAGCGCGTTGGCCAAATTGCTGCTGAGATTCGTGCTGTTCGTCCACCTGAGCCCTACAAAGGCAAAGGCATCCGCTACGCGGACGAAAAGATTACGATCAAAGAAACTAAGAAGAAATAAGGAGCTGCATTATGTTGACCAAAAAAGAGCAGCGTCTTCGCAGATCCCGTCAGACGCGTATCCGCATTGCAACGCAAGGCGTAGCGCGCTTGACTGTGAATCGTACGAATTTGCACATTTATGCCAGCGTTATCTCTGGCGATGGCGGCAGGGTAATTGCCGCAGCCTCTACTGCAGAGGCAGAAGTTCGCAAATCATTGGGTGGTTCGGGTAAAGGCGGCAATGTCGCAGCAGCTCAAATCATTGGCAAGCGTTTGGCTGAAAAAGCCAAGGCAGCTGGCATAGAAAAAGTCGCGTTTGACCGTTCAGGTTTTGCGTACCATGGCCGCGTTAAAGCGCTGGCAGATGCCGCTCGTGAAGCTGGCTTGCAGTTCTAAGCAGATCGGAAATAAAGATGGCTAAAGTTCAAGCAAAAATGCAAGGTAAGGCCGAGGGTCCTGAGGACGGTCTGCGCGAAAAGATGATCGCGATCAATCGCGTCACCAAAGTGGTTAAGGGCGGCCGTATTCTCGGTTTCGCAGCTTTGACCGTTGTGGGTGATGGTGATGGTCGCATCGGTATGGGTAAAGGTAAATCCAAAGAAGTACCTGCTGCAGTGCAGAAGGCTATGGAAGAAGCCCGTCGCAATATGTTGAAAGTAACGTTGAAAAACGGAACTATTCATCACAAAGTTATGGGTCACCACGGCGCTGCAAGCGTCATGATGGCGCCGGCCCCAAAGGGAACTGGCATTATTGCTGGTGGTCCAATGCGCGCTGTGTTTGAAGTGGTAGGTATTACGGATATCGTGGCCAAGAGCCATGGTTCAACCAATCCTTACAACATGGTTCGTGCTACCCTGGATGCATTGTCGGTTTCGACAACACCTGCACAAGTTGCGGCAAAGCGCGGCAAGTCAATTGAAGAGATCTTCGCTTAATACGAAGACATCACCATGACAACACAACAAACAGTCAAAGTCCAATTGGTGCGCAGCCCCATTGGAACAAAAGAATCCCACCGCGCAACTGTGCGTGGTTTGGGTCTGCGCAAGCTCAACAGTGTGAGCGAATTGCAAGACACTCCTGCAGTGCGCGGCATGATTAACAAGATCAGCTATCTGGTCAAAGTGCTCTAAGAGGTTGATGATGGAACTCAATGGCATCAAGCCTGCAGATGGCGCTAAACATGCAAAACGTCGCGTTGGTCGCGGCATCGGATCTGGCTTGGGTAAAACCGCAGGCCGTGGTCACAAGGGTCAAAAGTCCCGCTCAGGTGGCTACCACAAGGTAGGTTTCGAAGGTGGACAGATGCCTATGCATCGTCGCCTGCCGAAACGTGGTTTTAAGTCACATTTGTTGCAATTCAATGCTGAAATTACATTAACTGCTTTAGACGCTTTAGGCGTTGCAGAAGCTGACATGTTGACACTTAAGCAATTAGGCGCTGTGTCAGAATCTGCCAAAGTAGTAAAGGTTATCTGTACAGGGACCATTACCAAAGCTGTGAAGCTGAGTGGTATTGGAGCAACCGCTGGTGCCAAGGCTGCTATAGAAGCAGCTGGCGGTAGCGTTGCTTAATCGCAGTAAGTAAGAGTAGCACGTGGCAAATAGCGCAGCTCAAATTGCAAATACAGGCAAGTTTGGCGACTTACGTCGCAGGCTCGTATTTTTGCTCTTGGCACTGGTGGTGTACCGTGTAGGTGCGCATATACCGGTGCCGGGCATAGATCCTGCACAATTGCAGCAGCTGTTCAAAGGCCAGCAAGGCGGTATCCTGAGTTTGTTCAATATGTTCTCAGGTGGTGCGTTGTCCAGATTCACTATTTTTGCATTGGGGATCATGCCGTACATCTCGGCGTCGATCATCATGCAATTGCTGGGCTACGTGTTACCGTCTTTTGAGCAGATGAAAAAAGAAGGCGAAGCTGGTCGCCGCAAGGTGACACAGTACACCCGTTACGGAACCTTGGGTTTAGCGCTATTCCAATCAATGGGTATTGCTCTTGCACTAGAGTCGTCTGCTGGTTTGGTGATTGCACCTGGCTTTGGCTTTCGAATGACTTCTGTGGTTACGTTGACAGCAGGAACAATGTTCCTAATGTGGTTGGGCGAGCAAATAACGGAACGCGGGCTTGGTAATGGTATTTCCATACTGATTTTTGGTGGCATAGCAGCGGGGTTGCCAAACGCTATTGGGGGTTTGTTGGAGCTTGTACGAACCGGCGCTATGAGCATCATCGTCGCCTTGTTGATTGTTGTTTTAGTAGCGTTGGTAACATACTTCGTTGTCTTTGTTGAGCGAGGTCAGCGTAAGATATTGGTCAACTATGCTCGTCGTCAAGTCGGAAACAAGGTGTATGGAGGCCAGTCTTCTCACTTGCCTCTGAAGCTAAACATGGCTGGCGTCATCCCTCCAATCTTTGCGTCATCAATCATCTTACTACCCGCTACTATTGCTAACTGGTTCAGTACCGGTGAGTCGATGCGTTGGTTAAAAGACATCGCCAGTACGTTAAGCCCTGGTCAACCAATCTACGTGATGCTGTATGCTGCTGCTATAGTCTTCTTTTGCTTTTTCTACACGGCGTTGGTATTTAATAGTCGAGAAACTGCAGACAATTTGAAGAAAAGCGGTGCATTTATTCCTGGTATTCGGCCTGGTGACAACACCGCTAAATACATCGATAAAATTTTGCTTCGATTAACTTTGGCAGGTGCGATTTACATAACATTTGTGTGTCTGCTGCCAGAATTTCTAATCTTGAAATATAACGTTCCGTTTTATTTCGGTGGTACCTCACTTCTTATCATTGTGGTAGTCACGATGGATTTCATGGCCCAAGTGCAGAACTACATGATGTCGCAGCAGTATGAATCTTTGCTGAAGAAGGCTAACTTCAAGTCATCTTGAGTTTGGCAGTTAATTTAAAGTAACAGCGCATGTTCCGCGCGAATCAAAGTCGGAACGGAGCGAAGAGTTTTAGGAGAGAAAAATGAAAGTTTCGGCTTCGGTCAAGAAAATTTGCCGTAACTGCAAAATCATCCGACGCAAAGGCGTTGTGCGCGTGATCTGTACAGATCCTCGCCACAAGCAGCGCCAGGGTTAATTGCAAGAGTTTTAGAGGACGAAAATGGCACGTATCGCTGGCATCAATATTCCGCCGCAACAGCATTCCGAAATTGGCTTGACAGCTATTTTTGGTATCGGTCGCACTCGCGCTCGCAAAATTTGCGAAGCATGTGGCATTGCTTATTCCAAGAAGGTCAAAGATTTGACCGATGGTGATCTGGAGAAAATTCGCGACCAGATTGCTCAGTTTACAATCGAGGGTGATCTGCGTCGTGAAACGACTATGAACATTAAGCGATTGATGGACATTGGCTGCTATCGCGGTTTCCGTCATCGTCGTGGTTTGCCGATGCGCGGTCAGCGCACTCGCACAAACGCACGCACCCGCAAAGGCCCTCGTAAGGCTGCTGCGTCTTTGAAGAAATAAAAGGGATTGAGATACCACTATGGCAAAAGCTCCCGCCAATAACGCTGCTCAGCGTGTCCGCAAAAAAGTCCGCAAAAACGTTGCTGACGGCATTGCTCACGTACATGCTTCGTTCAACAACACTATCATTACTATCACAGATCGCCAAGGCAATGCATTGTCTTGGGCTTCCTCTGGTGGTCAAGGTTTCAAAGGTTCAAGGAAATCAACTCCTTTTGCTGCCCAGGTCGCCTCTGAAGTTGCCGGACGCGCAGCACTTGAACAAGGCATCAAAAATCTTGATGTTGAAATCAAAGGTCCCGGACCAGGCCGCGAGTCTTCAGTCCGTGCGCTGGCCGCTTTGGGCATTCGTATCAACATGATTGCTGACGTGACCCCAGTTCCACACAACGGTTGCCGCCCACAAAAGCGTCGTCGTATCTAATTTTTTAACAAGCCCACCGCCATCAACTTTTGTTGATGGCTCCCGTGTTTTTGCACGGCAGATGACATAAAGGAAGTTCAAGTGGCACGCTACCTCGGCCCCAAGGCCAAACTATCACGCCGTGAAGGCACGGATTTGTTCCTCAAGAGCGCACGTCGCTCCATCGCGGACAAAGCCAAATTTGATTCCAAACCTGGTCAGCATGGCCGCACCTCTGGTGCCCGTACCTCTGACTACGGTTTGCAACTGCGCGAGAAGCAGAAAGTTAAACGGATGTACGGTGTTTTGGAGCGCCAGTTTCGCCGGTACTTCGAAGAAGCCGACCGCCGCAAGGGCAACACCGGCGCGAACTTATTGTTCTTGCTTGAGTCGCGTTTGGATAACGTTGTCTATCGTATGGGATTCGGTTCGACACGTGCAGAAGCTCGTCAGTTGGTTTCGCACAAGGCAATTACCGTTAACGGCAGCTCTGTCAACATTCCTTCTTACATGGTAAAGACTGGTGATGTTGTTGGTCTACGTGAGAAATCAAAGAAGCAAAACCGCGTAGTTGAAGCGCTCCAACTTGCACAGCAAGTTGGCATGCCAGCTTGGGTCGATGTGAGCATTGAAAAAGCTGAAGGTACTTTCAAATCGGTACCTGATCGCGACCAATTCGGTGCAGATATCAATGAGTCATTGATCGTTGAGTTGTATTCGCGCTAATCCCGTTTGAATCGTTGAAATCGTTCCTCGGCAACGTATAAGCGTTGTTGAGGTGCTTCACCAGCCTTACCGACGTAACGAATCGGGGGTATTGAGAGGAAGTCTGAATGCAAAACAGTTTGCTGAAACCAAAATCCATTAGCGTTGAGCAACTCGGAATGAACCGAGCAAAAGTTGCGTTGGAGCCATTCGAACGTGGTTACGGGCATACACTAGGTAACGCTTTGCGTCGCGTTTTGTTGTCTTCTATGCCTGGGTTTGCGGCTACTGAAGTGACTATTGCCGGAGTTCTCCACGAATATTCGTCTATAGACGGTATCCAAGAGGATGTTGTTAATATTCTTCTGAATTTGAAGGGTGTCGTTTTCAAGCTTCACAATCGTGAGGAGGTAACGCTGAGTTTGCGTAAGGATGCGGAAGGCGTAGTTACTGCCGCTGACATCCAAACGCCACACGACGTTGAAATTGTCAATCCCGGCCATGTCATTGCACACCTCTCTCACGGCGGGAAGCTTGATATGCAGATTAAAGTGGAAAAAGGCCGTGGCTATGTGCCAGGTTCCATGCGTCGTCATGCAGATGAACCAAATAAGTCCATCGGGCGCATAGTCCTTGACGCATCTTTTTCTCCCGTGAAGCGCGTGAGCTACACAGTCGAAAGTGCTCGTGTTGAGCAGCGTACCGATTTGGACAAGCTTGTTGTCGAGATTGAGACGAATGGCGCTGTTACCGCTGAAGATGCTGTGCGGGCATCTGCCAAAATATTGGTTGAGCAATTAGCGGTATTTGCACAGCTTGAAGGTAGTGAGCTCGCAGCATTTGATGCGCCTGCGCCTCGTGGTAATACACAGTTCGACCCTATCCTGCTGCGCCCAGTGGATGAGTTGGAACTTACCGTTCGCTCAGCGAATTGCTTGAAAGCTGAAAACATCTACTACATCGGCGATCTGATCCAGCGTACTGAGAATGAGCTGTTGAAAACGCCTAATTTGGGCCGTAAGTCTTTGAATGAAATCAAAGAAGTATTGGCCTCACGTGGTTTAACTTTGGGCATGAAGCTCGAGAGCTGGCCACCAGCCGCGCTGGAAAAGCGTTAATTTTTTGAGGACCCTGAGGGGTTCCGCGCCTCGGGCAGTACCTAATCCGGCTGTCTGTTAATAACTGAAGGAAAACACTATGCGCCACGGACACGGACTACGTAAACTAAACCGCACAACATCACACCGATTGGCGATGTTGCGCAATATGATGAACTCGTTGATTGAACACGAAGTTATTAAGACTACTGTGCCCAAAGCAAAAGAGCTTCGTCGGGTCATTGAGCCAATGATCACGTTGGCTAAAGAGGCGACAGTAGCTAACCGCCGTCTTGCATTTGATCGTTTGCGCGATCGTGATAGCGTAACGAAGTTGTTCAACGACTTGGGACCACGCTTTAATGCCCGTCCTGGTGGTTACACACGCATTTTGAAAATGGGTTTCCGCGTTGGTGATAACGCTCCCATGGCCTTAGTGGAGTTGGTTGATCGTGCTACAGAAGTAATTTCTGCAGAAGACGCGCCAGCTGCATAAATAGGTTATAATAAATTTCTTGACGCGGAGTGGAGCAGCCTGGTAGCTCGTTGGGCTCATAACCCAAAGGTCGTTAGTTCAAATCTAGCCTCCGCAACCAATAGATACGTGGCATTCCACGGCAGCAAAGGCTCACTTAGGTGGGCCTTTTTTGTTTGTAGCCCAAAAATAGCCCACCTGTAGCCCACGCGTAGCCCATGCTTTTTTGGCTATGCCGTTTATGACCATTGCTCAATAGCCTTTCGGTGATGCAGCAATTGCGGTGACTGGCGGTTGACGACCCAAAGCGGGTGTAGCGTGTAGCGAAGTCATCGCCTGACAGCGGTCATTCAAGCGCGCTCAGCGTAGGGATTGAACGACCGCTCTAGCGAAGCTCAATCGGAATGTTGGACGTCGCGTGATGACCAGGAGCGGAAGTAGGATTTGCTCGGCTGTGAGACAGCATCAGGCTGATTGCGGTTTTTCAGACTGTGCCATCGGAAGGCAGATATGCCGCGGAAAGCGGAAGTAGGTTACTGTCACGTCGGCGGCAGGAGTGGGCCCGTTGCGGTCCTTCGAGAGGTCCCATCGGACTTCCCAGCAGCGGACGCCCAACGGTTGAGGTTTTCCGCGGCCGGAGGCGGTGCTTCGAAGCGGCAATAATGTTCATACATACAAGCTGAGCAGGAGGGGGGAAATGCGAATTAATCGAATCGCGGTCGAGAACTACGCCAACTTCGAGAACGTCGAATTCGTGACGGACGACAGCCTGGTGATTGTCGGAGAGAACAAGGCAGGCAAGAGCAACCTGCTCAGGGCTTTGCGCCTAGTGCTTGACCCGATGCTCCCAGACCGTGACCGGCAACTGGGCCTCGAGCACTTCTGGGACGGCTTGGGCAACGCCAAGCTCGGCGCCACCGTCAAGGTGGTCGTGGACTTCACCGACTTCGAGGACAACGACAACCTGCTCACCGTCTTGGGCGGCAGCTTGGTGGACACCGAGACCCCAGTCGTCGCCCGGCTAACCTACCTTTATCGCCCTAAGGCCAAGCTCGAGGGAGCTGCACCGGAGAGCCTGGCGGACTACGAATTTCTGGTGTTCGGCGGCACCAACGAGGACAACGTTTTTTCGGCTGCTCGCAGGCGCGAGCTGCCAATGGATTACTTGTTTGCTTTGCGTGATGCTGAAGGCGACCTGCTGAACTGGAGGCGTTCACCTCTTCGGCCAATCATCGAGGAGTTGACTGCTAGTCTGGATGAGAAGACCCGCGAGGAACTCCAGCAGCTTGTCAGCAATGCCCAGAGCACCCTCGCGCAGCGTCCAGAGGTCTCTGCTGCCGCAGGCAAGGTGTACGACCGGCTTGTGGAGATGGTCGGAGCGGAACACGCCGTGTCATTGACGCTGGGTGCGACGCCGACCAATGTAGATGTACTGCTGCGGGGCCTGCGGCTTCTGATTGACGGGGGTGCGCGAGGCATTGGCGACGCAAGCCTGGGAACGGCAAACCTGCTGTTCCTGACCCTTAAAGGGCTGGAGCTCGAACGAGCAGTCGAGGCAGGCGAGCGCAGTCACACATTTCTAGCAATCGAGGAGCCCGAGGCGCATCTGCATCCGCATGTTCAGCGGCTGGTGTACAGGCACTACCTTGGTGAGAAAGACGATGCGCCGAAGAACGTCACCACCATCTTGACGACGCATTCGCCGCACATTGCGAGCGTCGCGCCCCTTCGCTCCATCATCTTGCTGCGTGAAGACGCTAAAGTTGGGTCGACGTCGATTACATCCGCGGCCGAGGTGGAGCTGCTGCCCGACGAAGAGGACGACCTGCAGCGGTATATTGACGTCACACGGGGCGAGCTCTTTTTCGCGCGCGGCATCATTTTCGTCGAAGGCGACGCGGAGCGATTCCTAATCCCCGAGTTCGCCGCTGCGCTCGACGTCGACTTAGACGCACTTGGGGTGACGGTGTGCTCCGTGGCCAGCGCCAACTTTCTGCCTTACGCGAAGCTAGTGGGGCCTGACGCCTTGAAAATTCCCTTTGTCATCTTGACTGACCTTGACCCGCCTGATGATGGGGGCGCGCCGCTTGCCTTTGCCAGAGTCCGCGACATCTTGGCCCTGTGGATGAAGCAAGAGGACATCGACCAGTACGAGGAGTTCGACGACATCTGGGAAGACGGCGAGATGAATGGCATTTTCGTCAACAACAAGACACTGGAAGTTGAGCTGTTCCAGGCTGGGATGGGACCTGCAATGGCGCCCATTCTGAAGAAGTACGCGAACTCTTGGGGCCCCCAGCGAAGGGCCGTGATGAAGGGCTGGATAGACGACCCGACCACGCTGGATGAGGGCAAGCTCCTGGGCTGGGTCGGCGAGGTCGGCAAAGGCCGTTTCGCGCAGGCACTGGCCGGCTCCGCCACCGAGGCGGTTTGCCCTGAGTACATCAAGAAGGCGCTGACCTACGTGAAGAATGGCTTCTTCCCAGTCGAGCTCTAAGTACCTGCAAGCTGCGCAGCAGCTTCGGGACAACCCCGGACAGTGGGCGGCTTACGAGTCCACCGGGAACTGCTGTGTGCTGGCCGGTCCGGGCAGCGGGAAGACTAAGACGCTCGTCACGAAGCTGGCGCGCGTCATGGCAGAAGATGTGCGGTCGCCTCGAGGGGTGGCCTGCATCACCTTCAGCAATGAAGCAGCGCGTGAACTCATTAGCCGATTTCGGCAACTTGGTCTCGAGCAGTCCCCGCGGCTGTTCATTGGCACCGTTCACTCGTTCTGCCTGCTACATCTGCTGCTGCCCTTTGCGCAGCTCGCCGGCCTGGAGCTGCCCTACCCACTGAAGGTCGCCACGGAGTCCGAAGCCGCGAGCATCTACCGGGCGGTGGCAGACAAGCTTCGCGGCATTGGGCAGCCAGTCCGCAAAGAGGAAGTAGACCTCCACCGCCGAGTGAACCTGGACCGCGACAGCAAGGCTTGGACTCGGAACGAGGAGATGACTGGCCTGGCGGAGGCTTACGAGCAGGAGTTGCGCAAGCAGGGGCTCATTGACTTCGAGGACATCGTGCACTACGGTCAGCGCCTCGTAAACGAGCATGACTGGGTCCTGAAGGTCATCCGAGCCAAGTTCCCGGTACTGGCGGTCGACGAATACCAAGACTTGGGAGCTGCGCTGGACCGCATCGTGCACCGGCTTACCTTTGACGCAGGCGTGCGACTCATCGCTGTAGGCGATGTGGACCAGTCGGTCTATGGCTTCACGGGAGCAAACAGCGAGCTGCTGGAGGAGCTGTCCAAGGCGAACGACGTCGAGACCATCCGGCTGAAAATCAATTACAGAAGCGGTACCGGCATCATCGAGGTCGCGCAGCGAGCCTTGGGAAAAGACAGGGGCTACGAGTCTTCGGAACCTGAGAGGCAAGCCTCCGTCCAGGCGCACAAGTGCGAAAAGGGCCTGCAGCACCAGGCTGAGTACGCCATGCAGACGTTGGTCCCCGCGGCACTGGCTGCCAAGGAGGGGCGGCAGCTCGGTGACATCGCAGTGCTGTACCGAAACCGGAATGTGGGTGACGCAGCGGCAATTGAAGCCGTGAAGGCCAAGTACCCGTTCGTGCGCATCGACAACGCCGCCCCGTATCGCAAGGTGCCTCTCACGAGCTGGGTGGAGGATTGCGCCATCTGGTGTGCAGGAGGCTGGAAGGTTTCGTCACCACCGCTGTACGACGTGCAAGGCAGATGGATTTTCTTCCATGGTGGCTTGTCGGACAAGCAGGCGCGGGACGGGGCCGCGCGGCTCACGCGTTTTCTGTGGAACCACCGCGGCGATGGTGCGGCGCTAGACTTTGTCGCTGCCCTACGCACCGAACTGCTCAACGTGTTGATTGCCTCAAGACCAGAGCTTGCCAACCAGACTGCGCACGTGGAAGGTATGCATAAGGCACTCGAAAAAGGCGGAGTTCTTGTCGGCACGACAAAGGCGCAGTTCGGTCGCCGTGATGGAGCACCCAAGCAGCTCAATCTGCTCACGCTCCACTCCGCGAAGGGAACGGAGTACGACGTCGTCATCATCCTGGGCCTGGACCAAGGCGAATTCCCCTCGCCGAATTGGGCTGACAACACTCCTGAGAGGATGGAGGAAGCGCGTCGCTTGTTCTACGTCGGCATCACGAGAGCGCGCGACAAGGTTCACCTGATGTACAGCGGTTTCAGGCAGGACCGGTTCGGCAGGACATGGCGCGAAGGGCCATCGCAGTTCTTGGATGGCCTGCTGCCGTAGCTCTACACCGAAGGAAGTATCGCTAAGCGATGCCGGTGCATAGGATGGCCCCACCGAAAGCGGGCATTCATTGAGGTCCGCTCCTGGCCCAGAGCAAATATTCAAGAAAAGGTAAAGCGGTCGTTCAACGTAGAAGTGAGCGACTTGCGCAGCATTTCGCGCAGGTCTGCTCGACTGCCGGGTTAGAAGGGCAAATTAATGAGCCCCATGTCATTTGCTTTTTGGGGGTTTGCTAGATTTGCTGGGTTTGAGGGACGGTGTATTCCCTGGTGTGGTTTTGTTATCACGGCGGCGCTGATCCGGCTTCCCTGTTGATTCTGCTATCGGCTTGGGTCCTGGTTTAAGTGCCATGAATGCTCTCCTTTGTGGTGGTTTAAAATTACAGTGTGCGCGTATCTAACGTAGCTTGTACCACGATGCACTGCGGTCTGCGAGACCCGATTCTGACGATTTGGCCAAGCACTGAACATCCCCCATTTGGGTGAATCATTAAACGCCTGCTTCCAACTCGCAGTGCCGAAGTCCGAACTTCAAAGCAGACATTGCCCAACGACTGTTCTTGGCCCAAAATAAATGCAGGATTGGGCAGGGGGCAGTCGTCAAACAGCGCTGATGCCAATTCGGAAACAGGCCTGTTTTAGACTTCCCCTTTCTGCAGCCAGGCGACCTCTGAGCGGTCAATCGGGTTGATGCGTGGATCAAAACCGTTTGCCGATTGACACGCAGACACCAACGCTGTTTAACGGGCTGTGCTCACTCGCGGGTGCGTCGGTGTAGAAGACATTTGTGAATTTTATTTTCGCTGCTTTGAAGGCCTTCATGATTCGGGCTTTCTCGGGGATGTCGGGTCCACTGATCTCAATGCCAGTGGTCGCATTGGTGAGGCCGCCATACCATTTGACGTCTAACCCGGCATCCTTTAGCACTTCATTGAGCTGCGCGTGGAGGGCAGCTGGCTCACCTTCCTCCAGGTTGTGGTTTAGCCAGATGGAGAAGCTTGGCCCTCTGCGAAGCTCTGTCTTTAATACTGCACTCTGCCGATTCGAAAGAGTACGCGGGGCAAACGTAAGCTGCGCGCCGGTCCACCTGTTAACGATGGGGGCAATAGCAGCAAGGCAGCCCGAGGCCACTGCGGTTCGTGTCCAGCCATTACCACCAGAAAGTGCTGCGACAACGCCGCTCGTGACAGAAATAACGAACGCGAACCTGTCGACAAACTTGGCTAATGACATGAAACAAATCCTTCAGGTGACTAGCAGCGATTCTGACATTGCGCTAGCCAAAAGCGAGCCTTTGAATGCCAAGGTTCTATCTGTACCGTGACTTCTATCGCTATATCCAAGACCTAACGCTGGCTGAGCCGGTGCAATATCTCGAGCCACGATTGACTTCCAGATACCTGCCATTCGCCAGCGACTGCAGATGGCCCAAACGATTCGTCACGATACCTTACCTTCAATAGCGTTGGTCGTTCGCAGCGCTGATTGCCCATTCGGCTTCGATCAATCGTCGCAACTCCCGATTCGGTGAAATCGCTTTTTTGTACAGCGGGCTACAGGGCGTCTCAGACAATTTCATCGAAAGCCAGAGCAAATCGGTGGTCTGGTTGTAATTACGGTAGCCCTCGACCAGATACTTGAACTGGTTCAGC
>JBEANP010000023.1:0-16488 GCA_041165385.1 Pseudomonadota bacterium
ATTGTGCGGCTCGGTGCGGACGAGGATGGGTTGCGCCTGGCGTTTGACTATTGGCAGTCGCCCGAGGGAACTGTGGCGGCACGCACTTACCAAGTGGTGACACTGGTTTCGGGTCAGTATGAGGCTGCGGTGAAAACCGCAGCCGTTACTCAAATTAGTGGAGTAGTTCTAGGCGAAGAGGCATCTATTCCTTTAGAGCCTCAAGATAGATACTACTTTTACATGGACCCGGATCTAGGAAGCTTGTCAACGCAGGTTGCCGGCGTATGGCAGCACGTAGACACCTTGGTAGGGCTAATGCACGCCACGCGGACTAAACGGGAAGCTATAGTCATTTTTTGTTACGTACCGAATGGGAATATTCGGCAATTGGCCGAAGCAGTGCACACCCTGCGCATCAATTTGGGCAAGCATGCGCAACTGATTGTGCAAGAAAAAAATGCCTCTTTGCGCTACCAAAATGAAGCCTTGCTGCTACGTCTTGGAATCAATATGGTGATTCACCGTGATGTACCACAAGCCCGCCTGCCTTTGCTCCTGGATTCGGTAGTGGGGCAGGTCTTCAGCCGAGAGGTAGATGTAGATTTTGAAGCCGCCCTTGCTAGCGTGACGCCACCCCACATACGCGGCTATCTGCCCCCTGCGCGTTTTGCCCGAGAGGTGCAAACCTTGCTTGATCGATCCGCTGCTTTGAATATTCCCTTCGTCCTGGGTATTGGTAAACCTATGGACGGTGTGGCTATGGTTGATGTATTAAACACCATGCGCCTTGGTAGGTCGGGAGATCTTGTCACAGCGGACAACGATTTTTGCTATGTTTTTTTGAGCGCTTGCCAGCAAACCGTCATTCTTTCTACTATGGATCGCATCTTGGGTGCGCCTACGGACACCTGGTTTCAGGAACTACGCTTTCAGGTTGCACGCGATGAAGTGGGGCACGATTTGTCTGGACTGTTGCACAACACAGAAAATAATATGGTGATCGACTACACCAGTGTTCTGGCAAGTCTTACCCCACCAGTGGTTGAAGCAGTCCAAGTGGTTCCTGGCCCGGACGAAGTACAGGGGCTTTGGAGCCAGACCAGTACAACATCTACTGAAGATGTTCAGTTTTCCATGCAGCGCCAGCAGCAAATATCCTCTGATGAATTCGTATCACAGTACCGGGGAAGTACCACCGGCTCCACATTTGGTAAGAGTGAAGTTCCGCGAGCGAAGCGCAATATTCCAAACACGTATTAACTCAAACTCCTTTGTGACATTCAAACAACATGGCAATATCCTTCCCACACCATATACGCGGGCATGGTTCCAAAGTCGATACACCCGTGAAGCACTTATCCCTTTTTATCGCAGTGTGCTGGGCTTTGGGTGGTGTAACTTGCGCGTTGGCGCAAACTACAGGCTCCAATCTGTCGCTTCGCAGCAGCAATTTTTTCGAGTCTTTCAAATACATTCCTGCTGTTTCGATTGGGGCACCCAATCCCGGCGTGAGTGGCCCGACACGCAAACCAGAACAACAGCGCATAGCTGATCTGCATACAGCAGGCGATTACGCCCAAGCAGGGACGGCGGGGCTCGGTGTGCTGGCCGAAGAGAAACCGGACGACGAGCTCAGGCTGATCATTGCGAACAGTTTGGCTTGGTCGGGGCGACTAAAAGAGGCGACTGCCGCATACCAAACTATCACAGACGAGACGCTGGTCAATGATGCCAATGTAGGAATTGCCAACGTTTTGCGCTGGAGAGGAATGGACCATTTGGCTTCCCCTATTTACCGCGAGATATTGGCACAGCGACCTGACCGCAGCGATGCGCTGCTGGGACTGGAGATGGCCCAACGGGAGCTAAGTCCGCGCACAACTGTCACCCTCGGCGGCAGCAGTGATTCCAGTGAATTCCGTCGTGGTGCGGCAACCGTTAATCACCGTTGGAGGGACGACAGTGGCTTTAATGTCATGGAGGTCGAGCTTAATGGCGTACGGGACACACAGCCCGGTTCAGAATTCGCACAGCAAGACATTACCTTGCGCTACCAAGCGTTAGGTGCGCAATACAAGCCGGCCATTGAGCTGAGTACACCCTCCGGTGACGATCGCAGGTTGTATGGCGGACTCAAGGTATGGTTGGACGACGACCGTGTACCTAGATGTAGGCTTAGTTAATTGGGGTCGTATTGCAAATAACGCCAACGCGCTGAACTTGGGTCTGTCAGCCTCCCACATTGGGGCCATTGGTAAGCGAGACACCGAATTCGGAAACGTTACCGGGCGTCTGGACTACTACAACATTTCTGATACCAATACGGTGTGGGGTACCGACTTGCGCCTTACTTCTAATCAACGGCCCTTTGGCGCTGCAGTCAAACCGTTTGTGGGCGTAGAAACGCGCAAATCTATGTTCCGGTCAGCCAATTATTGGTCACCTAGCGAGGGTTCAGGAGCGTTGTACTTGGGCATGCAAGGTGAATGGGCAACTGATGATTGGAGTGCGTACGCTGGAGGGCAAACTGGTTTTGCGATTTATGGCGATGCGGGTACCAGCTGGAGTCTGTCTGGAGGCGTTTCGCGATGGATGACACGTGATGTGGCGCTGAGCCTAAAGCTTTGGGCCATGGTGAGTACACGTGATAGCTTGGCTTACCGCGCGCAGTCAGCCTACGTGGCATTGGAAAAGCTTTGGCGATGAAACGCTTCGCACGCTACGGAGTGGCAATTTTTGCCATTTTTAGCGTCTTGGCACTGATTGCATTTCTCTACAACCAGGTGCGCGATGCCCGGGGCTCGTTCAGTGTGCTGTTAGAGCACTACGCGTTATTGTCCATCTCAGTCTATCTTTTGGTTTTTTTGGGTTTGCTGATTTTTCGGTACGCACTGATGATCATCTATTCATTCATGGATCATCTGGAAACAATGTTCAAGCGCCGCGACGATTCGCCACGTCCGGAATTCCGGGAGGACGCAGGATTGCCGATGGTTACATTGGTTGTGCCTGCCTTTAACGAAGGGCTGGTCATTCAGCCTGCCCTGCGTTCCTTGCTGCAACTGGACTACCCCAATTATGAAATCGTCGTTATTGACGATGGCTCGACTGACGATACCTACGAAAAAGCAATGGTTGTGGCCAAGGAAAGCCGCGAAATTCGCGTCCGGGTGATTACCAAGCGCAACGGAGGCAAAGCCGAGGCACTAAACACCGGCATGAGCGTTGCTCGGGGTGAGTTTATCTTGAACATGGATGGCGATTCCAAGCTGACGAGCAATACTTTACGTGTGTGCATCAGACACTTTGAGAACCCGCGAGTGGGCGCGGTGGCAGGCAACGTCAAGGTACTGAACCGCGAAAATATCTGGAGTAATATTCAAGCGCTGGAGTATGTCGAGGGCCTTGCAATGGCTCGCAAGGCGCAAAGTTTTATGCGCGTTGTAAATATCATTCCGGGGCCGCTCGGGATGTTCCGAAAGAGCGTATTACAGCAGGTCGGAGGGTACGACCACGATACATTTGCAGAAGACTGTGACCTGACGCTAAAAATTCTTATGCGAGGTTGGCACATTGCATACGAACCGACGGCCATTGCCTGGGTAGAAACACCCAGTCGCTTACTAGATCTCTTGAAGCAGCGCTACCGCTGGACCCGTGGCATTCTGCAGGCTACGCGCAAACACAGCCACGCCATGTGGCAGCCGCGCAAGGCAGGAATCAACTTCTACATACTGTGGTACATGTTATTTGAAGGCATTCTTTGGCCTTTTTCTACGGTACTGGGAAATATTTTTTTTGTTTATGTTGGCTTGCAGTATGGCCTTGCTACCTTGCTTTTTTATTGGTGGTTGCAGCTCACCGTTTTAGACGTTGTGGCCGCAGCATATTGCGTGATCATTGAAGAAGAGGAGCCATCTCTTGTGATTTATGCAATCATGTTCCGGCTCTTCTACATCAACATCATCGATATTGCCAAAGTGTTTGCTACTATTGAAGAATGGCGTGGCAACACCATGACCTGGGGTAAGCTGGATCGCGAAGGAAAACTCTGACATGGATCTCGTTTCTATACTGGCCACGGTTATCCTGGTAACTACAATTGGCACTATGGTGGTAGGCGTGGGTGCTTATGTGGCATTCAAACTCCGCGACAAACGCAAGCCGTCCAAGAAAAAGGCGGACGACACACTGAACGACACCGGCCCGAGCGAGCCTATTTTCCTCAAACGATATGTGCCGTCATCGGTGACCTCGACTGAGGCTGGGGCGGATACGCAATGAGCATCGCCAATACCCTTATCTGGACTCCGATGGAAACCAAAGTCCCCAATGACTTTCAGCCAAGCAGAAGCTTTTTGCGACGCTTTGGGACGTATTTGCACTTGTATATTATCGCTGGCATCACAGTACCCATCGTGATTTACCTAGTGGTCATGCAGTCCTTGGGCTGGCGCATGCCCACCATGGGTACTAACGGACTTTTCACTTATATAGCAGGTTCGAGTAATCAGGTGATGCTTTATGCATCCCCAAATACAAAGACCTTTTTGACGTCGATTGGCGGCAATTACGATGTCTTACTGGCACCCTGGCGAGACTACTTCGCCGACCGCAAATTAAGGTTCAAGGAAATTACCGATCCAGAGCAACTCAAACGACTCAATGAGGGAGTTTTGATAGTGCCTTCGGCCGTGGCGCTCACTTCGGAGGAGAAAGCCGAAATTCTCGCCTTTCGCACGCGGGGTGGTGGTGTACTTAGCACTTGGGCTACAGGCACGCGCACTGCCAAGGGCGAATGGGCAGGTTGGGGCTTTGCCGAGCAGTTAGGGGCCAAGGTCGTTGGCGAGTTGGCCGTAGACTCCGATGCCAATCACCTTATTATCAATGGCGAGTCACCCGTTGCCCATTCTTTGCCTGCAGGCCAACGCATGTTCGTGTCGCGCACGTCGGAGTCATTTTTGCGTTTGCAGGGCGAAGCCATTGCAGCACGATTCCTCAACTGGGCGCGGATACCTGCTGAAGACCGGCGCGAAGAGGGGGCAATCGTTTACTCAGAAACCACATCCTCATCCGGGCGGGCCGTAGTATTCGCTTTTGCCGAGACTGCCTGGGCTTCTCACCCGGTAATGGCCTATTCGTTGTTTGACGATGTATTAGCCTGGTTGCGACGTGAACCAATAATCGTACGTGCTGCCTGGCCGAATGGTAAGCTAGCCGCAAGCGTCATTGAAATGGACACAGAAGAAGGGTTTGGCAACGCTGCGAACCTAGCTTCAATGATGGATGCCATCGACTACCCCACTACTTTTTTTGCGCTGACTTCTTTGGGGAAAAAATTTCCCGATGTCCTAACCCAACTGGAGCGTAAACATGAAATTGGGTTCCACGGGGACATTCATATCGGGTTCAAAGACCAAACTGTTGCCTTGCAAGAGCAACGTATCAAAAATATGTTTGCGGAGATGCGCTCGGTATTGCCAGATACCGCAGCTATGACGGGCTTCAGGGCCCCTGTCGAAGGTTACGATGCGACTACCGAGAAACTATTGCAGCACTATGGCGTACGCTATCACGTGGCTGACCCGAATCGCAGCGAAGGTCGCTTGCCAAAAATGGCGCAACTCGAAGGGGTTGACCTTGAAGAAGATATTGTAGTTTTGCCACGTACCCAGAGAGACGACATCAATCTGTATTGGGAGAAGTTGCCCGTGGACCAGCTCTCCAAGGCGATGTCGAATGACGCCGCACTAGTGTTGGAAAACGGTGGGTTAAGTTTATTGAGTGTCCATAGCCAAAACTTTGGGACAGATAGCGCCCTGTATAAGGCTCTGCCAGCACACCTGCTCTACCTTAAGCAAAATCGCAACGTCTTCTGGCCGGCTTCTACTGGGCAAGTAGCCAACTGGTGGCGTCAACGTGAACGGCTCCGCGTGGCTTCTCGGTTTACTGGGAAACGGCTTGAGTTTGATGTTTCGGTGGTAGGTAAGAGTCCCGTGCGGGGCGGCACCGTACTGGTAATGCTGCCTCAAAAAGGCGCTACTGCCAAGGTGCACTCCACCAAAACAACGGGCATGAAGCCCACAGTGGTACGTTTGGATGCCTACCGGGCGGCTGTTATTTTTGACGCACTCCCCCCAGGGAACTACTCGTACCAAGTTACGTTTGAACCCTGACACAATCTGTTGCCGGCTATTTACAATGCGCTATGACGCGGACTCACGAAATTTTCAAAGCTGATAAGCACTATTATTGCTGGTTAACTTAAACGCATAAGTCCACTAGCAAATCAACCAAGCTCTGAACCAATAGCGCGCACCACACCAGCGGATGTTGTGCATCCGGATTGGGCAAACTACTAAGGGGAGCAGTTCGCCGCAGATTAGCCGCCCTGCTCTGCCATACCCCGAAAAAATGGGTGCACTCTCTAAAATAGATTAGTAATTAGCCGCTGTTGGACAGAAAAAGCGCTTGTAAGTCACTTAAAAAGTCATACCCGCGCTGTGTGGGGCGCACGCGGGCAAAGTCGCGGTCGATCAGGCCCTGGGCCTGAGCAGCATCCAGCGCGCCCGCAATGGCAGTGATGGGTAGACCAGTGCGCTCGGTAAATTCGCGCAGCCCAAAACCTTGGCGCAAACGCAGGGCGTTGAGCATGAACTCAAACGGCAAGTCAGCGCGCGGCACTTCGTCCGACTGCACCAGCGCATTGCCCGCAAGTGCGCGGTCCATGTACAGATGGGGCTCACGAAACCGCACCTGGCGCACTACGCGATGCGCAAAGCTAAGCTTGCCATGTGCACCAGCACCCAGCCCCAAGTAGTCACCAAACTGCCAATAGTTCAGGTTGTGAAAACAGCGGTGCCCTTGGCGCGCGTAGGCCGAGACCTCGTACCTGTCCAGACCTGCATCCCCGGTGAGCTCGGTGATGTGGTCCAGCATGTCGTAGGCGGTGTCGTCTTCCGGAATCACCGGCGGAAACTTGGCAAAGTAGGTGTTGGGCTCAATCGTCAGGTGGTAGATCGAGATGTGGGGTGGCGCAAACTGCAAGGCAGTGTTCATATCCTCCCCAACCTGCGCCATGGTCTGGCCCGGCAAGGCGTACATCATGTCTAGGTTGAAGGTGTCGAATGACCGCGCGGCCTCTTCCACTGCGGCCAGCGCCTGCGCCCGATCGTGTACCCGTCCAAGTGCTTTTAGATGCTCGTCATTAAAACTCTGTACGCCAATCGACAAGCGCGTCACCCCGGCATGTCGATAGGCCCGAAAACGATCTTTCTCAAACGTGCCGGGGTTGGCCTCCATGGTGATTTCACAATCAGCCTCTAGCCGCACGCGAGCGCGTATGTCGCCCAACAGGCGGTCGATGGTGTCCGGCGCAAACAGGCTGGGCGTGCCGCCACCAATAAAAATGCTGTGAATGGTGCGACCCCAAATCAAGGGCAGCGCCTGCTCCAAGTCGGCCACGACTGCGTCCACGTAGCGCTTCTCAGGCAAACCGCCATAGCGCAATTCATGCGAGTTGAAGTCGCAGTACGGGCACTTTTTCAAGCACCACGGCAAGTGAATGTAGAGCGACAACGGAGGCAGCGCTGCCAACTGCAACGTGCCGGGACGCATGTAGTGCTGCACGTCGTGCTGCACTACATGATCTACCGCTGGTTGGATGGGAATGACGGGAATAATGGCCACGGGTCGTTCGTGGGCTACACGACCATCAGCCAACGCTCGCGGATTTGCGTGACCATGGATTGGGCCGCGCGCCCGCGATGGCTGCTAGCGTTTTTGACATCCGTGGGCAGCTCAGCAAAAGTCTTACCAAATTCTGCAATCCACATCACCGGGTCGAACCCAAAGCCATTGCGGCCGATGGGCTCCTGAGCAATTTGTCCATCCGCACGGCCCATGGCGATCAATGGCTCTGGGTCTTGCGCCGAGCGCACGGCCACCAGTGTGCTAACCAGTGAAGCCCGACGATTAGATAAGCCCTGCATTTGCTCCAAAAGGGCTTTAACGTTGTTGTCGTCGCCCTTGGGGTAGCCAAACTGGGTGGCGTAGTAGGCCGTATCCACTCCGGGCAAGCCACCAAATGCATCCACACACAATCCCGCATCGTCAGCCAACGCGTGCAGACCAGTGTGCAGCGCTGCGTTGCGAGCCTTGGCCAAAGCGTTTTCCACAAAGGTCTTATAAGGCTCTGGGGATTCCGGCACACCCAGATCACCCTGTGCAATCAAGGTGCAGCCCAGCGGGGAGAACATGGCCTGCAGCTCTGCTAGTTTGCCTTTGTTGTTCGATGCCAGTACAATTTTCATATTAAATCAGGCTCTAGCGCACGTGGATATTGCGTAAGAAGCTACTATTTTGATAGCGATTTGCGCTGCAAGTCCATCAACTCGCTAATGCCTTTTTCGGCCAAACCAAGCAGCGCATCCATCTCGGCACGGGTAAAAGCCGCACCTTCGGCCGTACCTTGTACCTCCACAAAATGGCCGGATCCGGTCATCACCACATTCATGTCTGTGTCGCAGACAGAGTCTTCGGTGTACTCTAAGTCGAGCAACGGTGTACCTTGCACCATGCCAACCGAAATGGCGGCCACTTGGGCAATGATGGGTGTATCGGTAATCTTGCCTGATGCCAACAACCCGTTAACAGCCTCCTGAGCCGCTACAAACGCGCCAGTAATTGCCGCAGTGCGCGTACCACCATCAGCCTGCAATACGTCGCAGTCCAGTGCGATAGTGCGTTCGCCTAGCTTCTTAAGGTCAAACACCGCGCGCATCGAGCGACCGATTAGACGTTGAATTTCCTGCGTGCGGCCGGTTTGCTTGCCTTTGGTCGCTTCGCGGTCGCTGCGAGTGTGGGTGGCGCGTGGCAGCATGCCGTATTCGGCAGTAACCCAGCCTTCCCCGCTACCTTTTTTGTGCAACGGTACTTTTTCTTGCACCGAGGCAGTGCACAGCACTTTGGTACCGCCGAACTCGATCAGCACAGAACCCTCGGCGTGCACAGTGAAGCCCCGGGTTATCCGCACCGGGCGCAGTTGGTTTGCGGTACGCCCACCGCTACGAACGAAATCAGTCATGTTTTTTAGGATTTTCGGGCTGCCGAGCGCCGAATGGCCTCGTTAATTTCGGCTATGGACCGCTCAATTGCTGCATCGTCCAAATCGTCTGCATCAGTGTCCCAAGCACCTGCTTGCACAGTGGAGGCAAAGACGCCGTCATCAATGCTGTCTGTGCTTATTTGCCCACGGATAGTCTCGAGCATGCTGGGCGTTTCCCACTCCATAGCCACTAGTGTCACATTGTCACTACGCTCCCCGGCTTTAAGCAAAGCACGTTCCACCAAGTCAGGCGCAGCCTGCGCCACAGGCTGTTGGGTGAGCTGGTAAACGATCTCGCTGTCCTCTAGGGTGCCCCACAGCCCGTCTGAGCACAACATGATTTTGTCGCCGTGCTGTAACTGCACTGGCCCAGTTTGGTCGTACTCTGGCTTCGATGGAGAACCCAGGCAAGTAAACAGCACATTACGGTTGAAACCAGCAGGCAGTGCCGCTTGCCGCGCGGGGTCTTGGCGCTGCTCCAAATAAGAATGGTCGCGTGTGCGAGCAAGCAATTCACCATCGCGTACAAAGTACAGTCGGGAATCACCGCAATGTACCCAACAAGCAACCCCGTTTTGCACGATTGCGGCGACTAAGGTGGTGCGTGGTGTGTCCCCAAGTCCGCGCTCCATAGAGTAGCGCAATATTTGGTGGTGGGCAGCCATCACCGCGCGGGTGAAAAAGGCTTTGACATCTTCAATTTCTGGCACGGCTTCCCTCTGGAAAAGGGCAGAAATAGTTTGCAGTGCGATTTGCGCCGCTACTTCGCCTTCAGGGTGCCCGCCCATGCCATCGGCAAGCAAAAATAGACCTGAGCTTTTGGTGTAGCAATAGCCCATACGGTCTTCATTTTTGTCTCGCCCGCCCTTACGGCTGATTTGAAATACAGAAAACTTCATTTAGGTTTAACGCCCGGGGTAATCACGTTCTGAGCCGATTTTTTGGTCTCACCGACCATAGTGTCAAATTGCATGCGCACTTTTTCAGCCACACTCAATTTGGTGTACTTGCGTTCACCCTCGCGACTCAATTCTTTTTGCAATGCGAATACTGACTGGGGCCTAGATAGCGGGTCTAGCGACATGCACCATTCCACCACCTCGATCAAATTGTCAGAATACACGCCACGCAAGCGGCTCAGTGCAATTGCAATGCGGTCTTTTTCCAACCGCTGCGGCGCTTCGTTGGGTGGGAACCCTTGCATACAGGCGTAAATACAGGCTCCAATCGCGTAAATGTCAGTCCATGGGCCCATCGAGGCATCGCGACGGTACATCTCTGGAGCGGCAAATCCGGGGGTATACATCGGACGAATAAAGTTGCCTTCTTTGCTCAGCACCTCGCGCGCTGCACCAAAATCAATTAGTACTGATTTGTTGTCATCGGTGATGAAAATATTGGCAGGTTTAATATCCAAATGCAGCATTTTGTGCTGATGCACGATACGCAGGCCGCGCAAAATTTCATCAAATAACGAGCGAATTGTCGACTCGCGAAACACCTTACTTTGCTTCAAATCACGCGCAGTCACGATGAAGTCTTGCAGGGCAGCTCCCTCTAGATAGTTCATCACCATGTAAACAGTTTCGTTTTCACGGAAAAAGTTCAACACACTTACCACCGATGGGTGGGAAATTTGCGCCAACGAACGACCCTCTTCGAAAAAGCTCTTTAAGCCTAAACGATACAGAGACAGTTTTTCTGGCTGGACTTGCGGCGCCAGTTCACCTATCGCACGAGTAGCCAGCGAGGAAGGCAGATATTCTTTAACTGCCACTTGCTGTCCATCAGGATCGAGCGCGAGATAAACCAAACCAAAGCCACCAGCGGCGACCTTGCGAACAATGCGATAACCTCCGATAACGGTATCTGGAGGCAGTGGTGCTGGTTTGACCTTGCTCATAAGTTTGAGATGTAGACTCGTCTGGTGCGGCTAAACCGGGTTATTCTCAAGGCTGATTTATGACCTGAGAACCTGCAATGCCAGTTTACAGCATGACTGGCTATGCCAGTGCACAGCACAGCACAGCCAACAACAATCAAGATGGTGACCACAAAAACCAACCAGCAGGGCAGCTGGGGCTGGAAATTCGTTCGGTTAACAGCCGATTTTTAGACCTGTCTTTCCGCCTCCCCGAAGACTTGCGTCACTTTGAACCGGCTCTGCGTGACCTGATGGTAGCCAAGCTCAAGCGGGGTAAGTTGGAAGTACGCGCCTCTATTGAAATGTCTAATGCCAATGGCGTGCCTGACCCCACACCCAAGCTGCTGCAACGCCTCAACGCAGTACAAGACAACGTAAGGGCTTGGCTACCTAACGCCGCGCCGTTGAGCGTGGCCGACGTTCTACGGGTAGCTGCATCTGAGCAAAGCGGCACCAGAGACTGGAGTGCGGCGGTTGCCCCGTTAGCAGACAAGGTATTAAAGGACCTGATCAATGCACGCCAACGCGAGGGAGCACGCCTGTCTGCCATGCTGACCGAGCGCTTGGAACAACTGCGTGCGCTCGCACAACAAGCGGTGCCACTGGTACCTAAGTTAGTTGAACAGCAACGCCTACGTTTTATGGACCGATGGAAAGAGGCCATGGCCCTCACCGATGGCAGTACCCTACCCGAAGCAGCCCAAGACCGTGCATTGACCGAGGCCACCGCATTTGCCATTCGTATTGATGTGGCCGAAGAAGTCACCCGATTGAACTCCCACCTCGATGAAATTGAGCGCCTACTGAAGAAAGGCGGCGAAGTTGGTAAACGCCTGGATTTTCTGATTCAAGAGCTACACCGCGAAGCCAACACTATGGGCTCCAAGTCATCAGCACTAGAGCTAACGCACATTTCTGTCGACATGAAGGTGCTTATCGAGCAAATGCGTGAACAGGTGCAGAACATAGAATAAGGATTTTTACCATGGACTATCCTGGAAATCTGTTTGTTGTTGCTGCGCCCAGTGGTGCGGGCAAGTCCAGCCTCGTTAAGGCCTTGTTGGAGCTCGATTCGCGAGTACA
Source organism: Pseudomonadota bacterium (assembly GCA_041165385.1). Taxonomy (GTDB): domain Bacteria; phylum Pseudomonadota; class Gammaproteobacteria; order Burkholderiales; family Burkholderiaceae_C; genus Allorhodoferax. The sequence continues at coordinate 12,096 of JBEANP010000023.1, forward strand.
GCCCTCGGTGTCGCACACCACACGTGCCCCTCGTGGTCAAGAAAAGCATGGACGCGAATATTTTTTTGTATCACAGCAGGAGTTCGATGCTATGGTGGCCGCCGACGCATTTATTGAGTGGGCCCATGTGCACAACCAGCGCTACGGGACATCAAAAAAAGCGATCGAAGAACGTATGGCGCAAGGCGCTGACGTTATTCTAGAAATTGATTTCCAAGGTGCTATTCAAATCAAAGACATCTTTGCCAACGCAGTTTGTATTTTTATACTTCCTCCTAGCTGGGAGGAGCTTCGGTCTCGGCTAGAGCGTCGTGGCGAAGACGCGCCCGACATCATCGATATGCGAATGAAAAATGCCCAAATGGAAGTGGCAAGCGCCAGTAAATTCGACTTCGTTATAATCAATGAATTGTTTGACCGTGCGCTTTTTGACTTGAAAGCCATTGTTCACTCCCAGCGGCTCAAATTCTCAGCGCAACACCGCTCCAGAGCCGAAACATTCAAAGCGCTGAACATTTCCTAACTTTCCAGTTTTTCGGAGAAACACCATGGCTCGCATTACAGTTGAAGATTGCCTCGAAAAAATTCCTAACCGCTTTCAATTGGTGTTGGCGGCAACGTACCGCGCTCGCATGCTAAGCCAAGGCCACACTCCCAAAATCGAGAGTAAAAACAAGCCCGGCGTTACTGCCCTGCGCGAAATTGCGGCTGGCAAGGTAGGCATTGAAATGCTTAAAAAAGTGCCACTGTAAAACAAATTGATCTTAAAAAAGGCACCGCTTGCGGTGCTTTTTTTTCGTCATCACAAGGCATGTTTCTCTAAGCTACATTTAGGGCATGGGCAGTTCAATTTCAACATCACAAACACCGCCAATTCACACACTCGGCAACGCCGCAATGAATGCTGCGGCAGCGAGTTTTGCCCGGCTCACTGCCAAATTGGACTACCTGTCAGCATCCGATGTGGAACAGGTACGTTTGGCATATCGTTTTGCTGATGAGGCCCACCTAGGGCAAATGCGCAGCAGCGGAGAACCTTACATCACACACCCCATCGAGGTCGCAACCCAATGTGCAGAATGGAAGCTCGATGCGCAAGCCCTGATGGCGGCATTGCTGCACGATGCACTGGAAGACTGTGGCGTCACCAAAATTGAGTTAATAGAGCACTTTGGATCACCCGTTGCAGAACTCGTAGACGGGCTGACTAAACTCGACAAACTGCACTTCAACACCCGCGAAGAAAACCAAGCCGAATCCTTCCGCAAAATGCTGCTTGCCATGGCACGCGATGTGCGCGTTATTTTGATCAAACTGGCTGACCGTTCGCACAATATGCGCACCCTGTCAGACATGCCCAAATCAAAATGGGGCCGAATTGCTTCCGAAACAGTGGAAATTTATGCGCCGATTGCGCACCGGCTTGGCCTTAACCAAACCTACCGCGAACTGCAAGATTTGTCATTTCGCCACTTGCGTCCGTGGCGCTACGCAATTTTATCCAAGGCGGTAACGAAAGCACGCAGCCGCCGTCGCGATTTAATTCAAAAGGTACAAAAAGAAGTTGAAGGCGTTTTTGCCACAGCGGCAATGCCTGTACGTATTGCAGGACGTGAAAAAACGCTGTACTCCATCTACCAAAAAATGGCTAAGAAACACCTGAGTTTTGCCCAGGTCACAGATATTTATGGCTTTAGGGTATTGGTACACAATGTGGTGGACTGTTATACCGCCCTTGGCCTTTTGCACCAGCTCTACAAGCCGGTACCTGGAAAATTCAAAGACCACATTGCCATTGCCAAACTCAACGGCTACCAGTCGCTACACACTACGTTAGTGGGTCCCTCAGGTATCAATGTCGAATTTCAAATGCGAACCGAAGCCATGCACTTAGTGGCGGAATCAGGTGTTGCCGCGCATTGGCTCTATAAGGTGAAAAATCCCGCAGATACATCCAACGATCGCCTTGGCACCAAATGGCTGCAGTCGCTACTCGACATTCAGGATGAGACGCGAGATGCTGCTGAATTTTGGGATCACGTAAAAGTCGATTTGTTTCCCGACGCAGTGTACGTATTTACTCCCAAAAGCCAAATTATGGCGCTACCGCGCGGTGCAACGGTGGTTGACTTTGCCTACGCCATTCACAGTAACGTAGGTGACCGCACGGTAGCGGCGCGCATTAATAGTGAGCAAGTGCCATTGCGCACTGAACTAAAAAACGGTGACGTAGTGGAAGTAGTCACGGCGCCAATATCTACCCCCAACCCGGCTTGGCTGGGTTTCGTGCGAACTGGGCGGGCGCGCTCCAAGATTCGCCATCATTTGAAGACCATGGCACAAACTGAGTCGGAAGGTTTGGGACAGCGCCTTTTAGCCCAAGCCCTTCGATCTGAGGGTATGGAGCATTACCCTGACAAAGAACCTCAATACGAACAAATTTGGGAGAAGTTGCTACGTTTCACGGGCAGCAAAACGCGTGAAGAGCTGCTCACAGACATCGGACTGGGCAAGCGAATTGCCAATATTGTCGCCAAACGTTTGGTGCAAATGTTAATGGAGTCAGGAGAAAAGCCCGATGCGCTGCTTCTAACGCGTGAACGCTTTACGGCCAACGAATCCTCTTCCATGGGGCTCATCACACTGGACGGCAGTGAAAACGCGTCGGTACAGTTTGCACATTGCTGTCGGCCGATTCCGGGCGATCCCATCGTGGGCTACTTGGGGCGTGGCGAAGGTTTGGTGGTTCACGTGAGCGACTGTCCGGTTGCCAAAAAGCTTCAATTCAAAGACAGCGAACGCTTCATTGGCGTGGACTGGTCTGACGAGCCTGTACGTGCTTTTGAAACTTGTCTTGTAGTTACTGTCAATAACGGCAAGGGAGTATTGGCAAAAGTGGCTGCGGCATTGGCAACTGCCGAGGCAGACATTACCCACATCGATATGGGCCAAGAAGCCGCCCAAGAAGCCACGGACCTTCGTTTTTTAATTGCCTTGCGCGACACCGCCCATCTGGAAATTGCGTTGCGCAATTTGCGCCGCACACCATCGGTTCTTCGAGCTAACCGACATAAATCTTCGTAAATGCCCGTTTATATTTAAGTCGCTGCAGGTGGCGGATACACCACGTGTAGCACTTCAATCGTATCGACCCGCCCTAGAATCACCAGTTTGAGTTCATCACCCTCACGTGCCTTTAGCAAGGTGCGCGCAATTGGGGAAATCCAGCTTACCTCTCCTTGCCCACTGACGGCTTCGTCAATTCCCATTATTTTGACGGTACGTTCGACGCCCTCAGCGCCCACATAGGTCACGGTAGCACCAAAGAAAATTTGGGTATTTCCGTGGTGAATACTGGGGTCAGTGATATGTGCGATCTCTAGCCGCTTGGTGAGGAATCGAATGCGCCGGTCAATTTCGCGGAGGCGCTTTTTGCCGTAAATGTAATCACCGTTCTCGGACCTATCCCCATTGCTAGCCGCCCAATGCACCGAATCCACAACCTTGGGACGCTCGCTATCAATCAGATCTAGAAGTTCGTTACGCAGCGTGACGTAGCCGTGCGGCGTAATGTAGTTCTTGTCGCTCGACGGCAGTGCGGGCAGTCGTAACTCATCGACATCGTCACCCTCCGACTCTTTGGAGAAGGCTTTACTCATTGAAATAGCTACTTCCGAACAACAAAGGAGACGAAGCAGGAGGCCACACCCCCACAAATTCTCCGGATGAGTAAGCATAGAAACGAAAAACCCCTCAAACATTACTGTTTGAGGGGGTATCGTTTTGGTGCGGCTGGCAGGAATTGAACCCACGACCCCTTGGTTCGTAGCCAAGTACTCTATCCAACTGAGCTACAGCCGCTAAGCCTCAAAGTATAGCAGTTTTTTCGTGCTTCTGGTTTGCAGAATCTAATAAATTGAACATTTCGAGCGCATGCGTGAAACATTGCTCTTGGCCAGTCCCCGTTTAATATGCGTAGGGAACTACATTTTTGTAACACTGAATACAACGTTGGCTAGAATGTATCACTGCATTTTGTCTTTTGCAGCAAAGTATTTACGTGCGTAGGCCACCAGTTGCCCATCGGTAGGGTGGTCAATGCTTTCGACACCCACCACCTTGTCGGCCATATCGTGGTCGTGTGCGTGAATGTGCTTAATGAGTTGCAACTTGGCTTGGGCCGGACCCACCACCAAGATCTCTTGCGCGCCTTGCAGCGCTTGCACAATGGCGTGGTAGTAGGCGTGGTCTTCGGCAGTTTTGCCAGAGCCTAAGGTGCCGCTCTTGGAATGCAGCTTTTTATGCGGGTTGGTGGGGTGCACCACCGACTTTTCCACATCATCGGGGGTGATGTGCATGACGTGGGCTTCCGAGTGATCCAACCAAACAACTG
>JBEANP010000024.1:0-16464 GCA_041165385.1 Pseudomonadota bacterium
GGTGGTGGGCCTGTACGCATCGTCTATCGAAAACCGCTTGTTGATTTCGCAATCGACCGAGCACCTGATCGTGCGTTTTCAGATTTCTCTGGCCATGATGGACACCCCCATGGCGGGACTGATCGGAGTAGACATGCAGGGCTGTATCGTTTGGCGCAATGCCGCTGCATCCAGGCTGTTGGGGTTGCCCCCGGATGGCGAGCCGACTGGGTCTGGTAAGGTAGACGAGCTACTGCAAAGGAGCTTTTCGGCGCTAGCCTCAATCCCTGGCGATACCCATTCATTGCTTCGCTTGCCCAATGGGCTGCAGGTGCATGTGCGGTGTGAATTGCAAGCGCGCGATGGGCATCGGCAGCTGTTTTCGGTCGGTAAATCAGCGCAAGAAGTTTTACCGATGAGTGCGCCGGAAGATATGGTCGCATCGCCAGCAGTGGAGCCACCCGAGCCCGCCAGCCTGCGCGATGCGGATGGCGATTTGATTGCCAAAACGCTCAAGGAATGTGGCGGTAATGTCTCCGCCGCAGCCCGCAAGCTGCGCGTGTCGCGTGGGTTGATTTACCGCAGGACACAGGGCGCTTAGGTATGTCAGTAGGATTACCGGCACACCCGACCGTGCTGGTGGCAAAAGAGCCAAAGCTCCCGCCCAATAAAAACCTAGGTTGGGCGGGTCTTTTTATTGCACTTATGCCTTCGTGTTAATCGGCAGACTTACAAGCCTTCACAGCAATTTCTGAAACAGCTGAAAGCATAAAAGGAAGACACGATGCATCAGGGACTTTCGTTGCAGCTTGAGCATTCTTTCTATTTTTAGCGTCGTCTTGCGCCATATTGTCGACTATCACAAACCCAAATACGGCAGTAGCAGCAAGTGGCCAGTTAACAGCGTTAATACCTACCGCCCCCGTACTCTGTTTGAGTGCAACGTCAGCCGGATCCAAATTGAGGCGTGCGGCATCGTACAAAACATCCACACCATTCACATGCATGCTGTAGAGTGCTTTTGTATTTGCATTAAAACGCACATCAAGCAGTTTGTTGTACTTATTCTCGGTGTAGCTCAATGTGAGAGGCGCAAAGTCAAAAGCCGGCCCGTTCTGCGCCCGAGTCACATTGACATTGAATCCAAAAGTAGGCGCTTGGGGTTTGGCGCGGGTACTCCCCCCAAACTTGATACGGTACTCCACACCCGCGCTCACTGCTTTAGGCTCGAAAGAATCAGCGTTTGAGGCGGTTGACATGGTGGACAGCAGAATGGCCGCACTCAAAGCCAAATATTTGAATGTCATAAGATTTCAACTCAATGTAAAGAAATGTTGTGGTTGATAGTAAATTGATTCCTATTGACTTAAAGCAGTATTACCGCCAATCCCAAAATTTTGACTTGGACTTCAGTGGTTTTGTTGCGGAATAACGTCGCCTGTGAATCACCCACCACCGCAGGCTGTGATGGTCTCCGCCGGCCAGAGCCACTCCAACCAGATACAAGTAGCCCGTCGCCCGCCGATGTGTGTCACGCTAGTCGTTTAATGTTGAAGGCAAGTAAGGCACGGGTTTCAGCGCGGGCCGGTGGCAGCGAAATGCCGTTCGGCTACCCGACGCACCTCTCGCTGTACAGCGAGAGGATCCGGCGCACGTTGGGTGTCCTTGGCAACAGCGAACAGGCTGGCGTCCAGGAATTGCTGCGGCGCACTGCGCAGCTTCAAGGCATCAACCAGTGAACTCATAGAAGTGTTCCACCCCATGAGTTGACCGAGCCGGGTCTCGTCCCCTAAACGACTTGCCAACTCAGATTGCGCCTCGAAAAAGGCCAGGATTTGGGCGGGCGAAAAAGCGGGGCTCCAAAGAGCAATTTGACGGTCGGCCGCCACCAGATGACCTGGAAGATAAAAGCCGTAGGCCGGAATGCTCATCCACCGGCGCACCAATTCAAATGAGCGATTGGCCCGTACCGGCTCAGTCTTAACTTTTGTACCACCGCCCGCTTCAAAGGCGAGCGCCACCATCTCAGAACAATATAGCTCGCTCGCATCGGCACTGTTGAAGCGGGCATCGAATCGGGTGGCACGCTTGAAATGCATACGCACAAAGTCGAGCATATGTTCCACATTCACGTCTTTGGGCGGGGCATACAGACCATAGACACGATCAGAAAGCACATAGTCCTGATAACGAATGCGCCGCATGCCCCCCGCTTCCGCGTCGGTCAGTGGAGCCCCCGTCAACGATATCCGTATCGCGTTGGTGTCGTAGACCCAAACTCCATCAGATTCAACCGAGATGATGCCGATATGGGTCCATGGCAGGAATTTTTCGGTAAACAGCCCCACAAACAATCCCACTGCTTCGCGATTGGCCCAAACCAGAACGCGGCCTGAAGCCAGCTCGGACTCAGGGGGCGCTTGACTGCGGTGCTCGGCGGCAACCTCCCATTTGCCTACCGATGCACGTGTCAATGTTGAGGGGGTTGCAAAAGCGTCGGACTCGCCCTTCTGCAGCGGCGCCAGCTCGAACAACACCGGCTCTGGCAACGAGGCGCATCCCGTCAGAACGAGCGCCCACAGCAACATAAACCGTCGAAATCCGAGTGTGATCATTGCGAGGTCGGCTTCAGCATTGCGAGCAAGGATAGGAAATTCGACTGCATAGAGTCGAGTATTGCATGGGTTCTCGCCTCAAATCAGTCCTGAGCCGCAAACCCGGTTGCGACCACCATTTTTGGCCTCGTACAGGCGTATGTCCGCGCATGCGAAGAGCGCATCCAGATTACCGTCATCCAACTAATGTTGCGCGGGTGTCAGCTTTCACAAAGTTCCTGATTTCAATTCTCCACCGCGCAGATCACGTGACAAACAGTTCGCTGGACTTCCGTGTAGTAGCTGCTCACCAATAGCGGTAATCGCTGCTCAGTAGATTTCGTCCCGATCTGCGTGAACGACCGGATCAACCCACAGCGGTCCGTCCCCTTTAGCCGCAAATTACCAGTACAAGCTATCAAATTCATAGCTATTTACGAGATACCCACAAGGGCTATAGCCCCATTAATCCACATTTCTCGCGACTGACCGATCCCGGCCGAGTGACATGCCGTCCTGCGTCCCGAAGTGACCCCAAAACCCCCGCAGTTGTTCCCATATGGAACAACTAGACCCTAGGGAAATCCCGATGTATTTGAAGTGATGGCAAGTTTTTAAAGTGGGCATTCGGTGGCGCTGCAAATGCGCATGGCAAGTGCCACTGGAGACAACACTTTTAACCCCCATCCACTCAAACGCATGACCATGAACCACCATTCAAACGATACGAATGCCCCCTCCGACAGCTTGCTGGAGCACCTTGAGCGTGCCCTGATTGCGGGCCGCTTAAACCGCCGTGGCTTCTTACGCGCAGCCACTGCAGCGGGCTTCTCCACCGCAGGCCTGAGCGCCCTGGCGGACGAGCTGGACGCTATTCGCGCCAACCAAAATGCGCGCAGTGCCAAGCTGCAGGCGGCCTACGACTATGTGGTGGTGGGCACCGGCTCTGCCGCCTGTGCGTTGGTGGGCCGATTGGCCACCCGCAAAGATGCTTCCATTCTCATGATCGAGGCTGGTGATTGGGATACCGCACCTTCGGTAATGGACCCCAGCGTCTGGTTCACCAATCTCGGCTCAGAGCGCGATTGGAAAGACGTGGCCCTGCCATCGGCCAGCACCAACAACCGCGCTATTCCCGAACACATGGGTCGTGTGGTCGGTGGCGGAAGCAGTATCAATGCCACCATCTGGGCCCGCCCCTTCAAGGCCGACCTGGAATTCTGGGCCGAGGCCAGCGGCGACCGCGCTTGGGGCTACGAGTCCGGCCTGGAAATCTACCGCCGCATGGAAAACTGGCAAGGCGCTCCTGATGCGCGTTACCGTGGCAAGAATGGCCCCGTGTGGTGCCAGCCAGCTAACAACCCGCACCCCTTGGCACCGGCCATGCTGGCAGCATGCCGTAGCTTGGGCTACAACGTTTTTGCCGACCAGAACGGTGCGCGTGAAGAAGGCGGCACCGGCTTTGCGCTGATGAACCAGATCATCCGTGACGGCCGCCGCCAGAGCATGGCTCGTTCCTACCTGTACCCGATTCTGTCGCGTCCCAATGTCACGGTGATGGTGAACACCCATGTGGACCGTTTGACCTTTGCGGGCACCAAGGTCACCGGTGTGCAGATCGCCACTGCTGCTGGTCCCAAAATCATCAGCGCCAACACCGAAGTGATTGTCAGCGCCGGTGGTATCAACACCCCCAAGCTGCTGATGCTCAGCGGCATTGGCGACGAGGCCAAGCTAAGCCAGCACGGCATTAAAACTTTGGTCAATGCCAAGGAAGTGGGCCGCAATTTTCAGGACCACATCCTCCATGGCGGCTGTATCTGGGAGCCCAAAGAGCACATTCCCCACCGTAACAGCGCGGCCAATGCCGCAGGCTTTCTCAAGAGCCAAGTTGGACTGGTATCGCCCGACGTCAACCTGGTGCAAATCGAGCTGCCCTACGCCAGTGATGTAGTCGGCAAAGAGTATTCGCCTCCGGGCACCAGCTGGGCGCTGTGTGCGGGCCTGGTGGCCCCCAAGAGCCGTGGCGAGATTCGTCTGAGCTCGGCCAACCCTGCCGATCGCCCCGTGGTCGATGCCCGCTTCATGAGCCATCCAGATGACGTCAAAGCCTTGGCTTTTGGCATCGAGGTGTGTCGCGAGATTGGCAACTCGGCGGCCATGAAAGACTTTGTGAAGCGCGAAGTGGCCCCTGGCAAAAAACTCACCGGCAAGGCGATGGACGACTTTGTGCGCAACGGCGCCACCACCTACTTCCACCAAGCGGGCACCTGCCGCATGGGCCGGGACGCTGAAGCCGTGGTGGACAGCAAGCTGCGCGTGAACGGTGTGCAGGGCCTGCGCATTGCAGACAGCTCCATCATGCCGCGCATCCCCGGCGTGGCCACCATGGCGACCTGCGCGCTGATTGGCGAACGCATGGCCGACATCCTGACCCAAGGCGTCTGAAGCAGCGCAGTCAATTCAAATCAAACCACCCCAGACCGATCCGAATTTTTAACCCAAGGAAAACACCATGGAATCCCAACTCATTATTGACAACCAATCCGTCGCAGCCAAATCCGGTGCCACATTCACGCGCAACCACCCCCATACCGGTGAGGTGGTCACCAGCGCCGCTGCTGGCGGTGTGGAAGATGCTCTAGCGGCGGTTAATTCGGCCCAAACCGCATTCTTGGGCTGGCGCAACAGTGCGCCTTCCGAGCGCCGCCGCTTGCTGCTCAAGGCCGCCGATGTGCTGGAGTCCAAAACGCCGCTGTTCATCGAAGCGATGGGTGCCGAAGTGGGCGCCTCCGGGCTGTGGGCCGGCTTTAACGTGCACCTGGCCGCCGGTGTGTTTCGCGAAGCTGCATCGATGGTCACGCAGATTCAGGGTGAAACCATTCCCACCGACAAGCCCGGTACGCTCTCTATGACGGTGCGCCAGCCCGTGGGCGTGATCCTGAGCATCGTGCCATGGAACGGCCCCGTGGTGTTGGCCGCCCGCGCCATTGCCTACCCGATTGCCTGCGGCAACACCGTGGTGTTCCGTGCCTCAGAAGCAAGCCCAAAGACGCATACGCTAGTGGCCGATGCCCTAGTGGAAGCCGGTTTCCCACCGGGCGTGTTGAACGTGGTGACCAATGCACCCAAAGACGCGCCTGAAGTCATTGACGCATTGATCGCGCACAAGGCGGTGCGCCGCATCAACTTTACAGGCTCCACCCGCGTGGGCCGCATCATTGCGCAAAAGGCGGCGACGCAGCTCAAGCGTTGCCTCCTGGAGCTGGGCGGCAAGTCACCCCAGGTGGTGCTGGACGATGCCAACATCGACGAAGCCGTCAAGGCCGCCGTGTTTGGCTCCTTCTTGTACCAGGGCCAAATTTGTATGTCCACCGAACGCCTGGTGGTGGACGAGTCCGTCGCAGATGAATTTGTAGCCAAATTTGCGGCCCGAGCCAAAGAGCTGGTGATGGGTGACCCACGCGTCAACCCAGGCTGCGTGATCGGCCCCATGGTGGCCAGCGAATCGGGCACCCGCCTAAACGCCATGATTGACGACGCGCTGGCCAAGGGTGCTGTGCTTGCGTGCGGCGGCAAGGCAGACGGCGCCATCATGTCAGCGACCATCGTGGACCACGTCAAACCCGGCATGACCATCTATGGCGATGAAACCTTTGGCCCCATCACCACCGTGGTGCGTGTCAAGGGTGTTGAAGAGGCGGTGGCGGTAGCTAACGACAGCGACTACGGTCTGTCTGCTGCCGTGTTCGGGCGCGATGTGACCCGTGCCCTGGACGTGGCCATGCGCATCGAATCGGGCTCGGTACACGTCAACGGATCCACCGTGCAGAACGAGGCGCAAGCCCCGTACGGCGGCACCAAGAACAGCGGCTACGGCAAGTTTGATGGCCGCGCAGTGATCGATGAGTTCACCGAACTCAAATGGATCACCATCGAGCCATCGGTGCAGCAGTACCCGGTTTAACAGACCGCAGGCGGCTTTGATTCATCTTTTTCAAAGCCGCCCCCTCCCATCACTTGATGGCAGCGTTGGATCTTAAGATAATGGGGTTTTATGCATTTACTCAAATGAGCATGCCAGACACACCAGAACCCACCCAGCGTTTGAATGTTGATTTACCTAAATCGCAATATTTCGCACTCAAGTCTTACGCGCTGCACAACGAAACCACGGTGTCGCAGTTGGTGCGTGATTCCTTGCGTGGCATTGTGGAATACGACACTTGGTTCAAAGCCAAGGTGCAAGCCGCTCAGGCGGACCCGCGACCTGCCATCGATGCACAAGACTGGGATGCAATTCGCGCCAAAAAATTGGCGCAACGCAAAGCACTGGCCGACAAAGCATGAAGGTGCTGCGCAAGCCGCAGTACTGGGAAAGCCTGCAAGCCATAGAAGACTACATTGCCCATGACAACCCCAGCGCTGCCATCGATTTGTGGTTCAGTATTGACGACCAAGTCGGCCGACTTGTCGACCCCAATTTTCCTCGCCGACGCGGCCGAGTGGCTGGCACGCTAGAGTTGGTGGTGCATCCGAACTACGTGGTGGTTTTGGAGCAGACACTGGATACGGTGACGGTGCTTGATGTGCTGCACGCGGCTATGAAGTACCCGTGAGCTGGTTGACAGCGCTCACTTGACATGACTAACCCAACGCCCGCAACACATTCTCCGCGGTTGCTGGTGCCGTTAGCTGCACCGCTGCGCCATCGCCCCGCGCGTGCGACACCGCATCGCGCAACGCCTCGTACACACTGATGCCCAGCATGAACGGTGGCTCGCCTACGGCTTTGCTGCCAAACACGTTGTCCTCGCGGTTGGGCTCGGGCCACAGGTCCACCTTGAAGTGCTCTGGCACGTCACCCGAGGTGGGAATCTTATAGGTGCTGGGCGCGTGGGTGCTTAGGTACCCTTTATCGTTCCACACCAGTTGCTCGGTGGTGAGCCAGCCCATGCCCTGAATGAAACCGCCTTCGATCTGGCCGATGTCGATGGCCGGGTTGATGCTGCGGCCCACGTCGTGCAGGATGTCCACCTTGAGCACTTTGCTCTCGCCCGTCAGCGTGTCAATAGCTACCTCAGTACACGCGGCGCCATAGGCAAAGTAGTAGAAGGGCCGCCCGGTCAGGGTGGTTTTGTCGTAGTGGATTTTGGGCGTGCGGTAGAAGCCATCGCTCCACAGCTGGATGCGGTTGGCGTAGGCCATGCCCACCACTTGCTCGAAGCTGCGCGTGGCGGTGGGCGTGGTGATTTGGCCGTTGGCAAACGTCACCGCGCCTGCGCCGCAACCGTCCAGCCCGCACACAAACGCAGCAAGGTTGTCGCGTACATGGCGGGCGGCAAACTGCGCCGCGCGGCCATTTAGGTCGGTGCCGGCTGACGCTGCCGTGGCCGATGCGTTGGGCACCTTGCTGGTGTCACTGGCCGTGGCCATCACCTTGTCAAACGCAATGCCCAATTCGTCGGCCACGATTTGCGATACCTTGGTGTGCAGGCCCTGGCCCATTTCGGTGCCGCCGTGGTTCACCTGCACGCTGCCATCGGTGTACACATGCACCAGCGCACCGGCCTGGTTGAACAGCGTGGCGGTGAAGCTGATACCGAATTTGACTGGCGTGATGGCGATGCCGCGCTTGAGCACCGGGCTGCTTGAATTCCAAGCCGAAATAGCCGCTACCCTTTGCCGGTACTGCGCAGTCAGCTCTAGTTTTGATAGCAGAGGCTGGAGGATGTTGTCCTCCACGCGCATGCCGTAGTGGGTGGTGTCGCGCCGTACAGGGGTGTCAAGGGCGGTGCCGGGAATGGCCTCGTCGCTGTACAGGTTGCGCATGCGCACGTCCAGCGGGTCCATCTTGAGTTGGCGGGCAATGTCGCCCATGATGGTCTCGATCAGGATCACGCCTTGCGGGCCGCCAAAGCCACGGTACGCGGTGTGGCTCTGGGTGTTGGTCTTGCAGCGGTAGGACGCAATGTCCACATCCTGCAGGTAGTAGGCGTTGTCGGTATGAAAGATGGCGCGGTCGGCCACCGGGCCCGACAAGTCGGCGCTGAAGCCGCAGTTGGCAGCCATCATCACTTTCAGCGCGGTCAGGCGGCCGGTGTCGTCAAACCCGGCGCTGTATTCATAGGCAAACGGGTGCCGTTTGCCGGTGATCATGAAGTCGTCGTCGCGGTCCAGCCGCAGCTTGACGGCGTGCCCGGTTTTGTGTGCGGCAATAGCAGCCCACACCGCCAAATGGCCAGCCTGCGTTTCCTTGCCGCCAAACCCGCCGCCCATGCGACGGCACTCCACACGCACCGCGTGGTTGGCCACGCCCAGCGCATGTGCCACCCAGTGCTGCACCTCGCCGGGGTGTTGGGTGCTGCTGTGGATCAGCCACTGGTTTTGTTCCTGGGGCAGGGCGTAGGCGATCTGGCCCTCCAGATAAAAGTGCTCCTGGCCGCCCACTTCCAGCCTGCCGTGCCGGGTGTGCACCGCGGACTTCAATGCTGATGCAGCATCGCCACGGCGCACATGCACCGGTGGCAGCACATAGTTTTGTGCCTTCAGCGCTTGCTGCACGGTCAACACTGGCGTGAGCGCTTTGATGTTGAGTTTGACTTTACGTGCCGCTTTGCGCGCCTGCATCACGGTGGTGGCCAGCACCACGCCTACCACCTGACCGACAAACTGCACCGTGCCCGTTGCAAACACGGGCTCATCCCCTGCAAATGCTGCCAGCATGGGGTCGCCAGGAATGTCTTTGGCCAGCACCACGTCCACAACGCCGGGCATGGCCAGTGCAGCGCTTAGGTCCACGCCCAACAGTTTGCCGTGGGCTTGTGTTGACATGATAGGGGCTGCATGCAGCGTGCCGCGCACCTCGGGCAGATCGTCGACGTAGTGCACTGCGCCTGCCACCTGTGCCACCGCACTTTCGTGCGCAACAGAAGTTCCGCTGGCCTGCGTTGCAGGTGCCGTTTCATTCTGGATCGAGTCCATGCCCGCGGTTTGACTTGTGGGGACCGATTCAGCAGCGGGTTTGGCGGCGCTCATGCTGCTTCTCCCGCTAGCGCTGCGTCTGCTTTGGCCAAATGGGCGGGCGTCAGTTGTTGCAAATTCACCACTTGCTGCCCCTGGCTCTCCAGCCAATAGCGCTGCAGCAAGTTGCCCAGCACCTCGCGGCGGTAGGCGCTACTGGCGCGCATGTCGGAGATGGGGCTGAATTCGCTGCGCAATACGTCCATCGCTGCCCGCACCGTGGCAGCGTTCCATGCCTTGCCGGTAAGCGTCGCTTCCGTCTGGCGGGCGCGCACCGGCGTAGCGGCCACACCCCCCACGCCGATGGATGCTTTTTGTACCTTACCGTTGCCGATGCGCAAATTGATGCCCAAGCACACGGCTGATATGTCGTCTTCAAAGCGTTTGGAGATTTTGTAAACGCGAGTAAATTCGGCCCCCGCGCTTACCACTGCGTGTGCTGCGCTGCCCCCCAAGGGGGTGCTCGCTTGCTTGGGGCGGCCTGGCGCGGTACTCGGCTCGGCCACCACTGCCTTGGGCACTTTGATCCAGGCCAGCACTTCGTCCGGGGCCATCACGTTCTTGCGGTAGCTGATGTAGAGCGACTCCAGCGGCATCTCGCGGTGAACAATCTTGCCACCACTTTTTCCCTTGCTCCAGCGCATCAGCACCACATTGGCCCCTAGGGCAATTAGCAGTGGCATGGAGTCCCCAATGGGTGACCCGTTGGCCACGTTGCCGCCCAAGGTTCCGGAGTTGCGCACCGGCATGCCCGCAAAACGGTGGGCAAAGCTGGCCAGTTGGGGCCGGTCGGCCACCAACGCTGCAAACGCGTCAGTCAGGGTGACCGCAGCGCCAATGGCGATGTGGTTTGGGTAGTCTTCCACGCGCCGCAGCTCCTGCACACGGGTAACGTCCAGCACCTGGGGGAATTCCATGTGCATCTTGGTGACCCACAGGCCCACGTCGGTACAACCGGCGACCAGTTGGGCCTGCGGATGGTTGGTGCGAGCTTGCAACAAGGCAGGCAGTGTAATGGGAGAAATATATGAAGAATCAGCCCCTGGCGCCCGTGCAGTATGCGTAAGTAGCTCTAATTTTGATAGCACTTTGGTCTCATCAACTGCAATAGGCGGCAGGCTTTGCATGGTCTGCGCGGCATCCAGAATGGGCCGGTAGCCGGTGCAGCGGCACAGGTTGCCCGACAGCGCACCTTGCGCATCAGCCCGCGTGATGGGTGCACCTTGGTGGTTTTGGTACAGCCCAAACAGGCTCATCACAAACCCCGGCGTGCAAAAACCACACTGGGAGCCGTGGCACTGCACCATGGCTTGCTGGGCTGGATGTAGGCTATGGGAGGACGCAGAAGCAATGGTTTCGTCGCCGGGCCGCCCCAAGACGAAACGCTCCCCCTCGGGGGGCAGCGACCCGCGTGAGCGGTGGAGCGTGGGGGCAATATCTTCCACGGTCCACACCGCCAAACCATCCACCGAATGCGCCATCCGAATGCAGCTGTTGATGGCGCTGTACTTGAGCTTGCCGCTCTGGGCCTCACCGATTACCACGGTGCACGCACCACAATCGCCTTCGCCGCAACCCTCTTTGGTGCCGGTGCAGTGCAGGTCTTCGCGCAGCACTTCCAGCAGAGTGCGGGTGGTTGGGACGTTATGTAGGGTAACGATTTCGCCGCGTTGTACAAACCGCACGGACTGGCTTGGCAAAGTGGCGTCAGAGGTGGTTTTCATGGGGCAAGACTTCCTGAGGGCGCGGGTAATTCGGGATTCGTTTGGCGCAGTAAAGCATTAGCATATGGCATCAAGCTTGCTTTTGCACTGTACGTCCCGTCAAACCCTAATGAACCATCCAAGACTCCAACTGACCGGAATCACCAAAGCCTACCCCGGTGTCATCGCCAATAGCGATGTGTCCCTCACTGTTATGCCCGGCCAAACCCACGCGGTGCTGGGTGAAAACGGCGCGGGCAAGTCCACGCTGATGAAGATTATTTACGGCTCGGTCAAACCCGATGCTGGACAGGTGCTGTTCAATGGCAAGCCTGCCAATATTCGCAACCCCAAAGAGGCACGCGCTTTGGGCATCAGCATGGTGTTTCAGCACTTCAATCTCTTTGACACCATTACTGTGGCCGAAAACGTGTGGCTGGGGCTGGACAAGGCGCAAAGCCTGGTACAAGTTACCGCCAGCATCACCGCCAAAGCGGCGGAATACGGACTGGATATTGACCCCAGCCGTCCGGTGCACACCCTGAGTGTGGGTGAAATGCAGCGTGTCGAAATCATCCGCGCTCTGCTCACCAGCCCGCAGCTTTTGATCTTGGACGAGCCCACCTCGGTGCTCACCCCGCAGGCGGTGGAAAAGCTGTTTGTGGTGCTGAAAAAATTGGCCTCTGAGGGCTGCAGCATTTTGTACATCTCGCACAAGCTGCATGAGATTCGTGAGCTGTGCAACGCCTGCACGGTGCTGCGCGGCGGCAAGGTCACCGGCGTGTGCAACCCTTCTGAGGAGTCCAACGCCTCGCTGTCGCGCCTGATGATTGGTGCCGAGCCGCCTTTGCTTCAACGCAATGCACGCACCGCAGGCGCAGCAGTCATGCACGTGAAGGGCTTGAGCCTGGAGCGCGAAGACCAGTTCGGCGTGGACCTGAAAGACATTCACCTGCAGGTGCGTGCGGGCGAAGTGGTAGGTATTTCCGGTGTGTCGGGCAATGGCCAAAAAGAGCTGCTGTATGCGCTGTCGGGCGAAGACTGCCGGGCACCTAGGGGTAGCATTTACATGGGCGACGCCGATGTGTCGCACATTCACCCCGGCGGGCGGCGCAAGCTGGGCCTGCACTTTGTGCCGGAAGAACGCCTTGGGCGTGGTGCCGTGCCTACGTTAAGCCTGGCGCACAACATGCTTCTGACCCGCACCGAATCCATCTCGTACCCCAAGTTTGCCGGTGGCTGGATTCGGGTGCGTCAGTTGGAGGACCACGCGGCGCGCATCATCAAAGCGTTCAACGTCAAGGCCAATGGGCCTACCGCAGCCGCACGCTCACTGTCGGGCGGTAATTTGCAAAAATTCATTGTCGGCCGCGAGATTGATGCCGCTCCTAAACTGTTCATCGTGTCACAGCCTACCTGGGGCGTAGACGTAGGCGCTGCGGCGCAGATTCGCGGCGAAATTTTGGCGCTGCGTGACGCGGGTTGTGCGGTGCTGGTGGTCAGCGAAGAGCTGGACGAGCTGTTTGAAGTGTGTGACCGACTGCATGTGATTGCCCACGGCAAGTTGTCACCCTCAGTGCCGATAGCCGAGGCTACGGTAGAAAAGATAGGGGAATGGATGAGTGGATTGTGGGAACTTGAGGGCACCGCAGTTGCTGTGGAGGTGGCTCATGGCTAAATCTGGTTTGAAACTGGAAGCCCGGCCCCAGCCTTCTAAAGCCTGGGGCTATGGCTCACCCGTGTTGGCGCTCTTGGTGACCGTGGTGATTGGTGTGCTGCTGTTCGTTGCCTTGGGCAAAGACCCGGTGCGCGGGCTACAGGTGTTTTTCTGGGAGCCCGTGAAAAATGGCTATGCGCTGGGTGAGCTGGTGGTCAAGGCCACACCGCTGCTGGTGATTGCGCTGGGGCTGGCAGTGTGCTTTCGCTCCAACGTATGGAATATTGGTGCCGAGGGGCAGTACATCATTGGCGCTGTCGCCGCCAGTGGGGTTGCTTTGCTGGCCGAGAAAACCACGGGCGGCTGGATTGTCGTGCCCATCGTGATGGCGGGCATTGTGGGCGGCATGTTTTGGGCAGGCATCACGGCGTTCTTGCGCGACAAGTTCAATGCCAATGAAATTTTGGTGAGTTTGATGATGGTCTATGTGGCGGTGCAAGTGCTGGGCTATTTGGTCTATGGCCCGTGGAAAGACCCGCTGGGCTACAACTTTCCGCAAACCAAAACCTTTGAGGCGGTGACCCGCATCCCGCGTCTGTTTGTTGGCTCGCGCATGAGCATTGGTGTGCTGCTGGCCTTGGTCGGCGTCGCTGGGGTGTGGATTTTTCTATTCCGCACCCGGGCCGGCTTTGCGCAGCAGGTGGGCGGCTTGGCACCAGCGGCGTCGCGCTACGCCGGGTTTTCGTCACGCAAAGCGCTGTGGACTGCGCTGCTGGTCTCTGGCGGCATGGCCGGGCTGGCTGGCGCGCTGGAGGTGGCCGGGCCTATCGGTCAGCTTACGCCTTACGTGCCAGCAGGCTATGGATTCGCCGCCATCATCGTGGCCTATGTGGGGCGCTTGCACCCGGTGGGCATGGTGTTCTCGGCGTTGCTTATGAGCATGTTCTACATCGGCGGTGAGTTGGCCCAGTCTCGCTTGGGGTTGCCCAAATCACTCACAGGCGTGTTCCAGGGGTTGCTGCTCTTTAGCTTGCTGGCCTGCGACACCTTGGTGAACTACCGACTCAAATGGGTCTTTGCCGCTGGAGGTAAAAAATAATGGATTCCTACGCATTACTTATCGCAGCCACCTTGAACGCGGGCACGGTGCTGGCCATTGCGTCACTGGGCTTGCTGATCAACGAGAAAGCCGGCATTGTCAACCTGGGGGCAGAGGGCACGATGCTGTGCGCTGCCATTGCCGGGTTTGCCACTGTGGTGCACACCGGTAGTGACGTGGCCGGTTTCATGGCCGGCATAGCCGCCGGGGCTGTGATGGCCGCCATATTTGGCGTGTTGGTGATCTGGCTTAACACCAACCAATATGCCACCGGCTTGGCGCTGAGTTTGTTCGGTGGTGGTTTTTCTGCTTTTGCGGGGATTGCCTACGTGCAAGAAAAAATGCCCGAACGCACCACCTTTGCCATTCCTGGCTTATCAGACATTCCCTTCTTTGGCCCGGCGCTGTTTCGCCACCACCCCATGGTTTACCTCACGGTGATTTTTGCGTTGGCGTTGATCTGGTTTTTGTACCGCACCCGTGCGGGCCTGATTTTGCGTAGCGTGGGCGAAAGCCCTGAGTCGGCCCATGCGCTGGGCTACCCCGTGCGTGCCATTCGCCTGTTGGCGGTGGTTGTAGGCGGGGCGCTATGTGGTTTGGCCGGTGCTTATATCTCTGTGGTTTACACGCCGTTGTGGGTGGAGGGCATGGTTGCCGGCAAGGGCTGGATTGCGCTGGCACTGACTACGTTTGCCACATGGCGCCCGGCACGGGTATTGCTTGGTGCTTATCTGTTCGGTGGTGTCACCATGTTGCAGTTTCACCTGCAGGGCATTGGTGTAGATGTGCCCAGCCAGTTTCTGACCATGCTGCCGTATGTTGCTACCATCGTCGTTTTAGCTTTGATATCCCGTAACCCGCGGTGGATTCGTATTAATATGCCGGCTTCCATAGGCAAGCCGTTCTATCCGGGTACTTGATGTGTGGTTGTTTCGTTTTCATCCCTCGTTTTTTTATAAGGAAGTGACATGACAGATTTGCAAAAGCGCGCTTTGTTCAAAATGGCAGCCCTCACGGCGGTCGCAAGCGCAGCCTTGGTGGGTTGCGGCAAGAAGGAAGAACCAGCTCCCGCGCCAGCGCCGGCACCCGCGGCATCGGCACCTGCACCTAAGCCAGAACCCCTCAAAATCGCGTTTGCCTACGTTGGCCCTGTGGGCGATGGTGGCTGGACCTTTGCGCACGACAACGCTCGCAAAGCCCTGGAAAAAGAATTTGGCGACAAGATCGTTACCTCTTTTGTGGAAAACGTGCCTGAGTCTGCAGACGCAGAGCGCGTCATCCGCGAAATGGCCACCAGCGGCAACAAGCTGATCTTTGGTACCACCTTCGGGTACATGGAGCCCATGCTCAAGGTTGCGCCCGACTTTAAGGACGTGAAGTTTGAGCACGCCACCGGCTACAAACAAGCCGACAACATGCGTACCTACGATAGCCGCACCTATGAGGGCGCGTACATGGCGGGTGTTATTGCAGGCAAGATGACCAAGACCAACACGCTGGGCGTGGTGGCTTCGATCCCAATTCCTGAAGTGATCCGCAACATCAACAGCTTCACCCTGGGTGCCCAGAGCAGTAACCCCAAGGTCAAGACCAAAGTGGTGTGGGTGAACGGCTGGTTTGACCCACCCAAGGAAACCGAAGCAGCAACGTCGCTGATCAACGGCGGCGCGGACGTGTTGTTCCAGAATACCGACTCCCCTGCGGTCTTGAAGACCGCTGAAGCCAAAGGCAAGCGCGCCTTTGGTTGGGATTCCGACATGACTGCCTACGGCCCCAAGGCCCACTTGGCATCGGCCGTCATCAACTGGGGTCCTTACTACATCAAGGCCACCAAAGAAGCGTTGGACGGTTCTTGGAAGGGTGGCACAGGCTCCTGGATGGGCGTGAAAGACGGCGCCATTGACATCGTATCTATCGCCGAAGACGTGCCCGCTGAAACCAAGGCCAAGGTCGAAGAAGTGAAAAAAGGCTTGGCTGATGGCACATTCGCAATCTGGAAAGGCCCTCTGAAAGACAACACCGGCAAAGACATCTTGAAAGACGGCGAAACCGCTGACGACAAGTTCCTCTCCGGCGTGAACTTCTACGTCAAGGGCGTGGAAGGCAAGGTTCCCGGCGCCAAGTAATCGCTGGCTGAGTAAAAAAGGGCCGCCAGCGAGCGGCCCTTTTTAATTTTTGGAGTCTTACGATGCCCAACTACCCTGTTATCAAGCCTGTAGCCGCTGATCGCTTGCCTGCGCTGTTGCGCGCCATGCCCAAGGCCGAGTTGCATATGCACATTGAAGGCTCACTCGAGCCTGAACTGATGTTCGCCTTGGCCAAACGCAACAACGTGCCGCTGCGCTTTGCCAGAGAACAAGCCCTGCGCGATGCCTATGTGTTCAATAACTTGCAAGAGTTTTTGGACAT
>JBEANP010000025.1:0-15927 GCA_041165385.1 Pseudomonadota bacterium
CACACTGTGGAACCGAGAGAAGCTCAAAACCCTGGTGCCAGCGGTCTACAACGCCACGGCCAACGCAGACACCATCAACGGCTGGGACGGCATAGACCGCATCAACGGCATGGCGGGCAACGACACCCTAGTTGGTGGGATGGGCGACGACACCTACATACTGGATACCGCTGCCGATATCGTTGTTGAAAACACCGATGAGGGTATTGACACGGTGCAAATAGGGGCGACGTACACCTTAGGTTCTAACGTAGAGAACTTAGTTTTGACGGGAGCCAATGCTATCAATGGCACTGGCAACACCTCGGACAACGTGCTCACTGGTAACTCTGGTGTCAACGTTCTCACAGGCGGTGCAGGCAACGACACTTACTGGCTCGGACGTGGATATGGCTTGGACACCATTACCGAGAATGACAGCGCAGCGGGTAACACAGACGTTGCCAGGTTCGACGCTGGTATAGCGGCCGACCAGCTGTGGTTTACCAAGGCGGGTAACAACCTGAATGTCAGCATCATTGGCACAGCAGACAAGTTCACCTTGTCCAACTGGTACCTGGGCGACCAGTACCACGTGGAGCAGTTCAAAACCAGTGATGGCAAGACGCTGCTCGATAGCAAGGTACAAAACCTAGTGAACGCCATGGCCGCATTTGCGCCACCTGCTGCAGGGCAGACAACGCTGAGTACTGCTTATGCCAATACGCTGAACCCGGTGATTGCGGCGAATTGGCAGTAGGTAAATAAGCCCAACCTTCCGTAGGCCTAGCCCGCATGCGCTAAGGTAGCGCCATGAACTTGTCCTTTTGGCGCCTTGGCTGGCGCACTTTGTGGCGCGACTTGCGCTCGGGCGACCTGCGTTTGGTCATGGTAGCGGTGGTGCTGGCGGTGGCGGCGCTGACTGCCGTCGGGTTTTTTGCCGACCGGCTCAAGGGTGGCTTGCAGCGCGATGCCCGCCAGTTGCTGGGTGGCGATGCAGTGGTTTCCAGCGACAACCCTACGCCCGTTGCGTTTTTAGATCAAGCCAAAACACTGGGCCTGCAGCAGGTCAACACCCTGGGCTTTCCTACCATGGCCCGCGCCCCGGACGCGCTGGGTGGGGCGGCCAAGCTGGTGGCGCTGAAAGTGGTGGAAGCAGGCTACCCCTTGCGCGGTGCTTTGCGCGTTGCTAGCAGCACGGACGCTGCCGATGCGGTGACGCGCGCTATACCCGGGCCCGGCCAGGCGTGGGTGGACGCGCCATTGCTTGAATCCTTGAATTTAAAGGTGGGCGACACGCTGTTGCTCGGCGACACCACGCTCACCATTGCCGCCGTCATCGTGATCGAACCAGACAGGGGTGCGGGTTTCATGAACTTTGCGCCGCGCGTGATGATTAACCGGGCAGACGTTGCCGCAACCAAGCTCATTCAACCTGCCAGTCGGCTCACGTACCGGTTTGCCATTGCTGGTGCAGAGCCTGCTGTGAAACAGTTTGTTACCTGGGCCGATGCGCAGGTCAAAACCGGTGGTGTGCGCGGCGTGCGGGTGGAGTCACTGCAAAGCGGCAGGCCCGAGATGAGCCAAACACTGGACCGTGCCGAGAAGTTTTTGAGCCTGGTGGCTTTGCTGGCTGCACTCCTGAGTGCGGTGGCAGTGGCCTTGGCGGCACGGTCTTTTTCGGCCAGCCATTTGGACGACTGCGCCATGCTGCGCGTGCTGGGCCTGAGCCAGCGCACCATTGCCGCAAGCTACACCTTTGAATTTGCGCTGGTCGGCGTGTTTGCCAGTGGCGTGGGCGTGGCGCTGGGCTATGCGGTGCACTACCTGTTTGTATTGCTGCTGGCGGGGTTGGTGGATGCGGCGCTGCCTGCGGCCAGCCTGTGGCCGGTGGCGTTTGGCATGGGTATGGGGCTCACGCTGCTGCTGGCATTTGGGTTGCCGCCAGTGTTGCAGCTGGCCCAGGTGCCGCCACTGCGCGTGATTCGCCGCGACGTGGGCAACCTGCGTCCCGCATCGTTGGGTGTGCTGGCGGTGGGTGTGGCAGGTTTTGCAGCGCTGCTGCTAGCGGCCAGCAGTGATATGACGCTGGGGCTGATTGCCGTGGGTGGGTTTGCCGGTGCCGTGGTGGTTTTTGCGTCGCTCAGCTGGGTGGCAGTCAAGGTGCTGCGCCGCAGTGTGAACGAGGCCACTGCGCCACGCTGGCTGGTGCTGGCCACGCGCCAGGTATCGGCCCGGCCTGCCTACACCGTGGTGCAGGTGAGCGCCCTATCGGTGGGCCTGCTGGCGCTGGTGCTTTTGGTGCTGCTGCGCACCGACCTGATCAGCAGTTGGCGCAAGGCCACGCCGCCGGATGCACCCAACCGCTTTGTGATCAACGTCATGCCGGAGCAGTCGGATGCATTTCGCCAGGCGCTGACCGATGCGGGCGTTGCCAAGTTTGACTGGTACCCCATGATTCGGGGGCGTTTGGTGGCGATCAATGGCAAAGATATTTCGCCCGACGATTACGCTGACGACCGGGCAAAGCGCCTGGTGGACCGCGAGTTCAACCTGTCCCACAGTGCCACCAAGCCCGCCAAAAACGAGGTGGTGGGCGGTCAGTGGATTGAGGAAGAAAAGGGCACCGTCAGCGTGGAAGAGGGCATTGCCAAAACACTCAACCTCAAGCTCGGTGACACGGTACGGTTTGACATTGGCGGGGTGCAGGCGGATTCCAAAATCACCTCGCTGCGCAAGGTGGATTGGGGCTCCATGCGGGCCAACTTCTTTGTGATGTACCCGGTGAGCGTGTTGCCCGATGTTCCCAGCACCTACATGGGCTCGTTCAAAGCACCTGAAACTAAAGGTTTTGACAACGCGCTGGTGCGTCAGTTTCCCAATGTGACCGATGTGGACATGACCACCACCATCAACCAGGTGCAGCGCGTGCTGGACCAGGTGATACGTGCGGTGGAGTTTTTGTTCGGCTTCACCTTGGCTGCGGGCTTGGTGGTGCTGTTTGCGGCGGTGACGGCCACGCGCGAAGAGCGTGCCAAAGAGTTCGCCGTGATGCGCGCCGTGGGTGCGCAAAGCAAGCTGTTGCGCCAGGTGCAGCGCACCGAGTTGGCCGGGGTGGGGCTGCTGGCAGGCTTTTTGGCGTCTATCGTGGCGGCTGCCGTGGGCTGGGCGCTGGCCAAGTATGTGTTTGAATTTGAGTGGACGGTGTCGCTGTGGGTGCCGCTGGCCGGAGCGCTGGCGGGTGCGGTGCTGGCGCTGGCGGCAGGCTGGTGGGGCCTGCGCGATGTGCTGCGCCGCCCGGTGGTGGAGACGCTGCGTCGGGCCAGTGCGTGAGCTACGGTGAGCAGCGTATCAATATCATGTTAGACGCGCCTATCGTCGAGCACTTCAAAGCCCTTGCGGGTAGCCGTGGGTACCAAACTCTTATCAATGACTCGCTTCGCAGGGTGATTGAGACCGGCCATCTGGAAGCTGACTTGCGCCGTGTGATTCGCGAAGAGCTGCCGCACTAAATTGGAATCAACTTTATCCACCTTCGCCGAACTGCAAGCCCGCGCCGCCCGCGCAGGCATCGTGCTGCGCAAGCCCCCACCCGAGCCCACCACCTGCTGTGGGCGCGGTTGCAATGGTTGTGTGTGGGAGGGCTTTTTTGACGCAGCGCGGTATTGGGAAGAAGACGCTTTGGCAGCACTGGCGCTACAAAAATAGTAGCTACTAACTTATGTTCAACGGGGGCTAAAGCCCTATATTGCATAAAAAATATGACTGAAGAAACATCTGAACCCCGCACTGCCTTTGACTGGATTGGCGGCGAGATTGCCATCCGTGCGCTGGTAGACCGCTTTTACGACCTGATGGATCTGGAGCCGGGCTACCAAGCGTTGCGCACCACGCACGGGGCCACGTTAGCCGACGCTAGGGACAAGTTGTTCTGGTTTTTGTGTGGCTGGATGGGCGGGCCGCAGCACTACATCGAGCGCTTTGGCCATCCCCGGCTCAAGGCGCGGCATATGCCGTTCAAGATCGGCATTCTGGAGCGCGACCAATGGCTGGCGTGCATGGACCAGGCCATGGGCGAGGTGCAGGTGGATGCCGATTTGCGTGCGCGTCTGCGGGAATCTTTTTTCCAAACCGCCGATTGGATGCGCAACCAATAGGGATTACTTCTTGCCGAGTTTTCGGTATACCGTCGCCCGGCTGATGCCCAGAGCCTGCGCGGCCTGGGCCACATTGCCTCGGGCTTCGTCCACGGCGCGGCGGATCAAGGCGGTTTCGATGTCTTTGAGCGGACCGCTTTCAGGGCGACTAGAGCCCAAGTGCAGTGATGACATGGCGTCTTCCTTGTCGCGCTCAATCGCCATGACTTGCAGGCGTAGCCCGGTCCATAGCGGTACTTCCAACACCTGGTGATCGAGTCGCGCAGCATCAAACAGCTGCTCAAACGCCACACCAAAAATTTCGCTCACATGCAAGGTGTGCGCGGTTTGTGCAGAGCCGGCCGCAAGGTGCGGGACCATCTGGCGTGCAATCGGGTTGGCACCGGTGATCCAGCCGTCGCCGTCCAGACACACCAGCCCATCGGCGTCGCTGCCCAGGCTGTTTCCCGGCCAGTTCAGGCGCAACGTGAGGCGGTGGGGTTGCGCCAGCACGAGGGCGTTTTCAATCTTGCTGGCGGACTGGGTGACCAGGTGTTTGAGTTCAGGGCGCTCGATAGCGTCAATGCCAGTCAGGTCGAGCATGCCCGCACAGCGGCCGTTGGGCCCAATGACGGGCGCACCGGCGCAGCTGTAGTGGGTGGTGTTAGCAAAGAAATGTTCGCCGCGGTGCAGCCACACGGGTTGCAGCTCGGCCAGCGCCGTGCTGATGGCGGTGGTGCCCATGGCCCGCTCAGATAGGTCGGTGCCAACACGGGTGATCAGGTCAGCGCGCGGGTCACTGTGGTCTATGGCGCCGCTGGCATCGATCACCACGCCTTCGCTGTTGGTCAGAATGGCAAAGTAACGCGTGTTCACAATGGCGCGCCCCAGGTTCTCCAGCAAGGGCTTGGCGGTGCGCACCAAGTGGGCGTTGTTGTCGGCGGTGCGTTGCATGTTTTGCTTGCTGAGCACAGCAAACGTGACCGATGTGTCTGCCTGCAATCCATAGCCCAGGCAGCGTTGCCACGAGCGCTCCACCCACGGTGCGACCCAACCGCACGACGCACTGCTTTGGTCAAGCAGCATGGCCTGGCGTGCCTGTGCAATGCTGCTCAGGCGCAAAGCGCCCGGCGCGGTGTGGCTGGTTTGGGAAGTTTGGTTCATGTGTTTCAAATTGAGAATAACGCGCTGAAACCACTTGGGCTCTAGGGTTATCCCTAGGAATAGGGCCCACATTCAGACCAACAATCGCTATGTAAATTATTTCATAGGCAAGGCTTTGCACAGGTTGCATGGCCACTACCCAGGAGACATGCATGCAAAAATTGTTGCACATCAACCCAGACAAGTGCACCGGTTGTCTGCAGTGTGAGATGGCCTGTTCTTACGAGAACTACGGCACTTTTGCTACTGCCAAGTCGCGCATCAAAGTGTTCAACTTCCATGAAACTGGCAAGAAGGTTCCCTACACCTGTACCCAGTGCGACGAGGCCTGGTGCCTACACGCCTGCCCGGTAGAAGCCATTACCGTAGACAAGGCCACCGGCGCCAAAGTGGTGAACGAAGCCACCTGTGTGGGCTGCAAGGTCTGCACCATTGCCTGCCCGTTTGGCACCATCAATTACGTGGAAGAAACCGGCAAGGTGCAAAAGTGCGACCTGTGCGGCGGCGACCCTGCTTGCGCAAGCGCATGCCCCACCGGCGCTATTACCTTTGTCGATGCCAACTGGACTGGCCTGGGCAAGATGGAAGCATGGGCGAACAAATTGGGCAACCAGCCCTCGGCTACTTAAGGAGCAACAACATGGCATGGGCAGGAAAAATTCTTCGCGTTGACTTGACCGCTGGTACCGTCAAGTCTGAGCCGCTCCGCATGGACTGGGCGCACGCCTATATTGGCTCGCGTGGTCTGGGCACCAAATACCTGGTGGAAGAGGTGGACGCCACTGTCGACCCGCTGTCACCCGCCAACAAAATCATCTGGTCCACCGGCCCACTGACCGGCACCATGGCCTCCACCGGTGGTCGCTACACCGTAATCACCAAGGGCCCGTTGACCGGCGCCATTGCTTGTTCTAACTCGGGCGGCTACTGGGGTGCCGAGTTCAAGATGGCCGGTTGGGATATGGTCATTTTTGAAGGTAAGTCCGAAAAGCCGGTGTACCTGTATGTGAATGACGATGTTGCCGAGCTGCGCGATGCCGCCCACCTGTGGGGCAAGAGCGTGTGGGAGACCGAAGACACGCTCAAGAAGAGCCTGCAAGACCCGCTGACCCGCGTGTCCAGCATTGGCAAAGCCGGTGAAAACAAGGTGCTGTTTGCCGCCGTGGTAAACGATATGCACCGCGCTGCAGGCCGCTCTGGCGTGGGCGCAGTTATGGGCAGCAAAAACCTCAAGGCCATTGCGGTGCGCGGCACCAAGGGCGTGGGCAATTTGCACAACCCCAAAGAGTTCATGAAGGTCGTGGCCGAGAAGAAAAAAATCTTGGCTGACAACGGTGTCACCGGCACCGGCCTGCCTGCCATGGGCACTCAGGTGCTGATGAGCGTGATCAACGAGACCGGTGCGCTGCCTACCCGCAACCACCGAGACAACCAGTTTGAAGGTGCCAAAGACATCGGCGCGGAAGCCATGGCCACGCCGCGCAAGAGCGACGGCAAAAAGCACTTGGTGACCAACCAGGCTTGCTTTGGCTGCACCATTGCGTGCGGACGTATTAGCAAGATGGACGAGAACCACTTCACCATCGTCAACAAGCCACAGTACCGCGGTGCCAATGGCGGCTTGGAGTACGAAGCAGCTTGGGCCTTGGGCGCTGCCAACGGTGTCAATGACCTCGAAGCCCTGCAATACGCCAACTTGTTGTGCAACGAAGAAGGCATCGACCCCATCAGCTTCGGTGCCACTGTGGGCGCAGTGATGGAGTTGTATGAAATGGGTGTGTTGACCAAAGAGCAAATTGGCATTGATGCCAAATTTGGCTCTGCGCAAACACTGGCCTTCTTGGCAGAAGAAACCGTGAATGGCCGTGGCTTTGGTGTGGAAATTGGCCAGGGCTCCAAGCGCCTGACCGCCAAGTACGGCCACCCCGAGCTGAGCATGAGCAGCAAGGGTCAAGAGTTCCCGGCTTATGACGGCCGCGCTATCCAGGGTATCGGCTTGGCCTACGCCACGTCGAACCGGGGTGGCTGCCACCTGCGCGGCTACACCATTGCGTCGGAAGTGCTGGGTATCCCGGTCAAGACCGACCCGTTGGAGAGCGCAGGCAAGCCTGAGCTGGTCAAGGCCTTCCAGGACGCAACTGCAGCGTTTGACTCAAGCGGCCTGTGCATCTTTACTACTTTCGCCTGGGGCTTGGCCGACTTGGCACCGCAATTGGCCGCCGCCTGCGGTGACGAGTACACCACCGAGCACCTGGAAACCATTGGCGAGCGCATCTGGAACATGGAGCGCGAGTTCAACAACCGTGCTGGCTTTACTGCCAAAGACGACAGCCTGCCCAAGCGCCTGACGGAAGAGGCTTGCAAAACTGGTCCAGCCAAAGGCAAGGTCAACGAGCTGGCCACTATGCTGCCGAAGTACTACGAGGTGCGTGGCTGGGACCCCGAAGGTCGCCCCACCGCTGCCACCAAAGCACGCCTGGACCTGTAAATCTACGGCACAACTCTAAAAGCGGTCCTTGGCGGCCGCTTTTTTTCTGGAGATTCACCATGACACATCACCTTATCCTCGGTGCAGGCCCTGCGGGCGTGATTGCCGCTGAAACCATTCGCAAACACGCGCCCCATGACACCATCACCATGGTGGGTGATGAGCAGGAGCCACCGTACTCGCGCATGGCTATTCCTTACTTGTTGATTGGCAATGTGGGCGAGCGCGGCACTTACCTGCGCAAGGGCTTGACGCACTTTGCAGACTTGAAGATAAATCAGGTCACAGCCCGCGTGCAGTCTGTGCAGGCAGCTACTAAAACTGTAGCAATGGACAATGGCCAGAGTCTGGGCTTTGACACGCTGTTGGTGGCCACGGGCTCGCACCCGGTGCATCCGCCCATACCCGGCATCGACTCGGACGGCGTGCACACCTGCTGGACCATGGAAGACGCCCGCGCCATTCAGAAGCTGGCCACCAAAGGCGCACGCGTGTTGCAACTGGGCGCTGGCTTTATCGGCTGCATCATCATGGAAGCGCTGGCCGCCCGCGGCGTGAAATTGAGTGTGGTGGAGATGGGCGACCGCATGGTGCCGCGCATGATGGGCCCTACCGCGGGCGGCATGATTCGCGACTGGTGCGAGTCCAAAGGCGTCAGCGTGTTTACCGGCACCAAAGTGGAAAGCATTACGCCGGGCAAGCCGCTGCGGGTCAAGTTATCTAATGGCACCACGGTGGAAGCCGATCTGGTGATCAGCGCGGCCGGTGTGCGCCCCGCCATTGGCTATCTTGAAAATTCCGGCGTGAACTGTTTGCTGGGTGTGTTGACCGATGAACATTTGCAAACCAATGTGCCGGGCATCTACGCTGCAGGTGATTGCGCCGAAGCCTTCGACAAGGTGAGCGGCAAAACCATCGTCAGCGCCATTCAGCCCAACGCAGCGGAGCAGGCGCGTGTGGCTGCCATGAATATGGTGGCGTATTCGCGCGGCCAAGTAGCACGCGCGGAACTCAAAGGCGTGACCCAAATCAACGTGCTCGATACGCTGGGACTCATTTCTACCAGCTTTGGCGACTGGCAAGGCCGCCCCGGTGGCGAGCGTGTGGAGCTGACCGATGTGTCTGCCGGCCGCCACTTGAGCTTGCAGTTCAAAGACGATGTGCTGGTGGGTTGCAACAGCGTGGGCTGGACCGACCATGTGGGCGTGATGCGCGGCCTGGTGGAAGGGCAAGTGAAGTTGGGTGCCTGGAAAGAAACCCTCAAGCAAGACCCGACCAAGCTCATGGAGGCATATCTGGCGTGCGCGCAGGGGCAAGGCGCGTGGTCGGGTGCCGACGATGAGCGCAGGCGTTAAAGTCTTGGCGGTATGAAGATCACGCTCAAACTATTTGCCACGCTTACGGACTATCTGCCGCCCGAGTCCAAGTACACCAACATTGTGGAGTTGGATGTACCGGACGACACCACGGTGGGCATGCTCATTGAGCAAAAGGCGCTGCCGGCCAAGTGGGTGCATTTGGTGCTTGTGAATGGCCGATATATCGACCCCGACAAGCGGGCCAGCCAGCCGCTGGTAGAGGGCGATGTGCTCGCCATTTGGCCACCGATCGCGGGGGGGTAGAAGGCTGGGAAGGCAAAATTGCTCGTGTCCCCCGGCCTTCGGCCTCCTCCTTTACCTCGCCATTTCACCTACCCAGCCTTCATCCCTCCAATGCAATCGTTTTATGAAGAGCGCTTCGAGCGCGACATGGGCTGTACCGAAGCCGAGTGGCTGCGCTGGCTTCCTGCCGCCTTAGGCGATCACCACTGGAAGCATCAAGGGCAAACAGTAGGCGTGCGCATTGGTGATGGTGCTTTGGGCATCAAATGGCAGGTGGCTGAACCGAGGGTGATTGCACTGATCAGTATGCCGCGCTTGCTGGTGAACTTCCGGTTTGCCGGTGTGGACGAGGTCACGCGCTACAAGTTTATGAAGCGGTTTGATTTATACATGCAGCGTGGAGGCGGCTAGCACCATGGCGGAGTTATCCAATCCTTTTTTGGTGCGTGTGTATTGGGAAGACACCGACGCCGGGGGCGTCGTTTTCTATGCCAACTACCTCAAGTTTTTTGAGCGAGCCCGCACTGAGTGGCTGCGTGCATTGGGCATTGAGCAGCGCGCTTTGCAAGTGACCACTGGCAGCATTTTTGTAGTGGCTGATGTGGCCTTGCGCTATTTGGCACCAGCCAAGCTGGACGATCTGCTGACGGTGACTGTGAAGGTGCTGGATGTAGGCAAAGCCTCCATTGCGCTGGAACAACAAGCTTGGCGTGGCGATGTGTTGCTGGCGCAGGGCACGGTCCGTGTGGGCTGCGTGAATGCCAGCAGCCTGCGGCCTTGTCGCATTCCGGCACTGGTGGCTACACGCCTTGCTGTTGCGTAGCTTGTTAGACTGGCAGAGCGTAATAACAACAGGAAACACACATGAATGCAAAAACCATGAAGCACAGCGCAAGCCTTTGGGATGGTGAAGTCGGCGCGTCCCGCTGCATTGATGTGGTGCATTGGGAAGGGGACATTACCCCCGAGCAACTCATCCATGTGGCCAATCAAATTACCACCGAATGGCAAATGATTGATGTGCAGCTTGACCCACTGCACCCTTTGCATGGCAACGCCTACCACCTGCGCCGCATGACGGACGACGAATACGAAGAAGCCGAATACCAAAAACGCAAAGCCGCGTTTGAGCAAAAGTACGCTGGCCGCCGCGTGTGGGTGCATGGCTACCACTATGAAGTGGACGACGTGGCGGGCACAGAGCAACCGTTTTACTACGACGTGATGTTCAGCACCATGTTCATCACGCTGGACCACATTGAAGCCCTGTGCGACAAGCAGTACGGTGAAGGCGTGTGGGACGAGTACAGCTTGTACCTGGACGACAAGCTGCCTACGCCGCTGCCGATGGACTTTTAAGTCATCGTGTTTTTTTCGTGGTGGTTTTGCTGATTTTGGACTTCGGCAAAACTCCACCGCGACAAGAATGGGGTTTGTGACGGCGTTTTGTGCGCGGCACACATATTGCTTTTCATCCAGCACCAGTCGGTTCGTCACCAAACGAAGTCGGCTTGTACCGCGCATGTTTCAACCCATATTCACCCAGGAGAACCACGTATGTTCACCCGACGTATTCCATTGTTTTTGTCTTTCGCATTTGGTGCAATGGCTGTCTGTGCTCAGGCGCAGACTAAATACCCCGACCAACCCGTGAAACTGGTCGTCGCTTTGCCAGCGGGTGGCAGTGTTGACATGATTGCCCGAACATTGGGTCAAAAGCTCAGTGCGGCTTTGGGGCAACCTTTTGTGATTGATAACCGAGCCGGTGGCTCGGGTCAGATCGGCATGCCGTTTGTTGCAAAAGCACCTGCGGATGGCTACACACTGACTGTTTCGCCGGCCTCATTTCTGACAACTAACAAGAGTGTTTTCAAGACCTTGCCTTACGACCCAGAGACGGATTTCATGCCCATCTCGCGTCTGGTTAATCAACCCATGGTGTTGATCGTTAAAGACAAGCAGAAGTACCCTACCGTTGCGGCATTGCTGGCTGCTGCCAAGGCAGAGCCAGGGAAAATTACCTATGCCTCGTCCGGCGATGGAAGTCCCCAGCATCTTGGAGGCCTCCTGTTTGAAGCCCGCACGAATACCAAAATGCTGCACGTCCCTTACCGCGGCGGTGCATTGGCGATTAACGACACTATTGCAGGTACCGTAGACGTTATGTTCGCGGTCATGCCGGAGGCAGTGCCCCATGTTCA
Source organism: Pseudomonadota bacterium (assembly GCA_041165385.1). GTDB lineage: Bacteria > Pseudomonadota > Gammaproteobacteria > Burkholderiales > Burkholderiaceae_C > Allorhodoferax. Next base: position 11,570 of record JBEANP010000025.1, read on the forward strand.
GTCCGGAAAGCTGCATGCTTTGGGTGTGATGAGCCCAACGCGTTCGCCCGTTTTTCCACAAGTGCCGACGATGGCGGAAGGCGGTATCGCAGACATGAATCTTTCAGCTTGGATGGCCTTGTTGGCACCGGCCAAAACACCCCGACCGATCATTGACCAACTCAATCGCGCCGTTCAAGCCGCGTTTGATTCCGAGCAAAAAGCCAAGTTGGCCGAAAGCGGTATTGAGGTTTCCACTAGCACACCAGAGGATGTCCAGCGTCTGATTGCCAAGGATATCAAGGTGCACGCTGAACTGGTCAAGGCTGCTGGTTTAGTTCCCCAGTAGCGACTGCTTGCTTTTGTTTGCTAGGGCTTAGATAGCTTGCCAGACTTTGGCTTTGCAAAACTCCACCACGACAGTACCTCGCGCAAGGAGAGCACCTCGCCCGAGCGGGCCGGGGTGTACCCCGGCAAGGCGGCCAGCCTTGCTTGCCAAGCAGGACTTTGTAGCAGAGCAAGCAGCGACTCAATAGCAGGCTCTTGTAATGCCGATTTCAGGCACACCAGGTGGTAGTTTTCTTGCACCAGCGGCACAAAGTCCAGCCCTTGGGCTTGCGCGGCAATGGCAATGCCCAAGGCCGCGTCGGCCGAGCCTGAGCTCACCGCCAGCGCGGCCGCGGTGTGGGACTGCTCCACTGTGTCGTAGCCCTGAATACTGGCTGGTGCAATACCTGCCTGCGCAAGTAGTTCATCCAGCACCACGCGGGTGCCCGTGCCTCGGGTCCGGTTTATAAAGCGGGCGCTGGTGCGGGCAATGTCTTGCAGCGACTGCAAGCCCAGGGGGTTGCCCTTGGCCACCATCAGCCCCTGGGTGCGCTGGGCAAAACCAATAATTTTGTGCAGACCGGGTTGCAACAGCGGCTTGTAGGTGAGTTCTGCCAACGAGCCCGGTGCCGGGTGCTGCAGCGTATGAAAACCTGCCATCACGCAGCGGCCTTCGTTCAGAGCGCGAATGGCATCTACGCTGCCGCAAAAGCGTGTATCCAAATGCAGTTGGGTCACTCCCCCCTTTACATCGCTGTCTGTGGCCAGCGCATGCTCGCGCAGTGCGCCCAGCGCATCGTCGTGGCTGGCATACAGCGTGACCACATGGGCTTGCGGGTCAAACGCCACGGCAAACGCCCGCTCCAGCTCGCTGCGCAGGGCTTCAATTTGCGGGGCCAACCGGGCCTGGGCCTGGCGCTCGGCCCACATCAGTTTGGAGGCGAACTCGGTCAGGCGGGCTGACTGGCCTTTTTCCCATACCAGCAGCTCGTTGCCCAGCTCGTTTTCCCAGCGCTTGAGTTCACCCCACACATGGCGGTAGCTCAGGCCCAGCGCGCGCGCGCCACCCGAGATAGAGCCGTGTGCCGACACCGCCTGCAACAGGTCAATCAGGGGGTTGCGCACCAGTGCGGGGCTGCTGTCGCGGGAGAGGGTGTAGTGGAACTGGAGCCTATGCACGGCGTTTCATATCGCTGGGTATTGAGTCGGTGGCTACGATACCCCAAGTTTCATTTTTTCTTATGGCCACACTTTCTGAGAGCGCGACTACAGCGCTGCAGCTCGTAGCAAGCTGCGACCCCAACCTCCTGTCCATTGTGTGGCGCTCATTGGCCGTTAGTGCGACCGCTTGCGTGCTGGCCTGCAGCATTGGCATTGTGGTGGGCGCATGGCTGGGCGTGGCCCGTTTTGCGGGGCGGGGTGCGGTGCTTACGGTGCTCAATACCTTTTTGGCCGTGCCCTCGGTGGTGGTGGGGCTGGTGGTGTATTTGCTGTTGTCGCGCTCGGGCCCGCTGGGCTTTTTGGGTTGGCTGTTCAGCTTCAAGGCCATGGTGGTGGCGCAAACCATTTTGGTTTTGCCCGTGGTCACCGCGCTCACCCGCCAGGTGGTCGAAGACACCGAGAACTTGCATGGCGAACAACTCGCCTCGCTGGGTGCGCGCCCTTTGCTGCGCAGCCTGTTGCTGGCGTGGGACGAGCGCTTTGCGCTGCTCACGGTGGTGATTGCATCGTTCGGGCGGGCTATTTCCGAGGTGGGTGCGGTCATGCTGGTGGGCGGCAACATTGACGGATTTACCCGCGTGATGACCACCGCCATAGCGCTGGAAACCAGCAAGGGTGATTTGCCGCTGGCATTGGGGCTGGGCATGGTGCTGCTGGCCGTGGTGTTGGTACTGAACGCACTGACCGGGCTGATTCGCCAATGGCGTGAGCGCGAAGAAGGTGGTGCGCCCATCCCCAAACTGGGAGTGGGGGCGTGAGCGCTACCGCAACCTCGATCGCAACCGCACTATTGCGTGCCACCGATGTGGGCGTGCAGTTCGGCTCGGCAGCGCATAGCGTGCGCGCGCTGCAGGGCATTCAACTTCATATTCAACCCGGTGAACGGGTCGCGCTGGTGGGAGCGAATGGCTGTGGCAAAAGCACGCTGCTGCGCGTGCTGCATGGCCTGCTCAAGCCCACTGCAGGCAGTTACCAGGCGGATGCCGCCGCGCAGCACGCCATGCTGTTCCAGCGGCCCCACTTACTGCGCATGTCGGTACAAAACAATGTGGCGCTGGGTCTGTGGCTGCGCGGCACACCCTGGCAGCAGGCCAAGCTGCACGCGCTGGATGCGCTGCACAAGGTGGGTCTGGCTGACCTTGCGCACCGCCCCGCACGCAAACTCTCGGGCGGCCAGCAGCAGCGCGTGGCACTGGCGCGTGCGTGGGCCCTATCGCCGCAGGTACTTTTTCTGGATGAACCCACGGCCAGCCTAGACCCGCACGCCAAGCGCGATGTCGAGGCACTGATTGGCGACATGGCCGGCCAGCATGCCGCCATGACGCTGGTGTTTGCCAGCCACAACCTGGGCCAGGTCAAGCGCCTTGCCACCCGTGTGGTGTACCTGGAGCAGGGCCGCATCCTGGCCGACTTGCCGGTGCACGAATTCTTTGGCGGCACCTTGCTGCAGACCCACTTCCCCCAGGCCCATTTATTTGTCAGAGGAGAACTTGTATGAAGAAATTTATGCCTTTCATACCGCTAGCGCCCGTCCGTCATGCGCAAGCAGCTACTATTTTTATAGCAACTGCAGTAGTTGCGCTAAGCTCTTTCAGCGCCATGGCGCAGTCCATCGTGGTGGCATCCACCACCTCCACCGAGCAGTCTGGCCTGTTTTCTTATCTGCTGCCTGAATTTAAAAAGGCCACGGGCATTGATGTGAAAGTGGTCGCTCTGGGTACCGGACAGGCCATTGACATGGGCCGCCGGGGCGACGCCGACGTGCTGTTTGTGCACGACCAGGTGGCCGAAGAAAAAGTGGTGGTCGAGGGCTTTGCCGTCAAACGTTTTGAGGTGATGTACAACGACTTTGTACTCATCGGCCCCAAGGCTGACCCTGCCAAAACGAAGGGTACCGACATTGTGGAAGCGCTCAAAAAAGTGGCTGGCACTAACGCCGATTTCATCTCGCGTGGTGACAAGAGTGGCACCCACGCGGCCGAATTGCGTTTCTGGAAAGTGGCGGGCCTGGATGAAAAAGCCGAGAAACTGGGTGCAGGCTACAAATCCTGCGGCTGCGGCATGGGCCCTGCGCTCAACATGGCGTCCAGCACCGGGGCCTATGTGCTGGCCGACCGAGGCACCTGGCTTAATTTCAAAAACCGGGGTGACTTGGCCGTGTTGGTAGAGGGCGACAAGCGCTTGTTTAACCAATACGGCGTCATGCTGGTCAACCCCGCCCGGCACCCGCAGACCAAGGTGGTGGAAGGCCAGAAGTTCGTGGACTGGGTCACCACCAGCGCAGGGCAGGGCGTGATTGCTGGCTACAAAATTGGTGGCGAACAGTTGTTTTTCCCAAACGCGGCGAGGTGACTTGTGCTATAAATTCAGTAGCTGGTTGTGCATATTGGACGGGGTTTACAGAGTTTTATATCTAATTTTTCGCCACTTCCAAAACCAACTTGCCAAAGTTTTCGCCGTTGAATAGCTTGAGTAGGGTTTCAGGAAAGGTCTGCAGGCCCACCACCACGTCTTCCTTGCTTTTCATGCGGCCATCTTTGATATAGCCCGCCATTTCTGCCACTGCCAGGTGGTAACGGTCGGCGTAGTCGAACACCACTATGCCCTCCATGCGCGCACGGTTGACCAGCAAGCTGAGGTAGTTCTTGGGGCCCTGTATTGCGGTTGTGTTGTTGTACTGGCTAATGGCACCACAAATGATGATACGGGCTTTGCGGTTGATGCGGGCCAGCACATCGTCCAATATCTCGCCGCCCACATTGTCAAAGTAAATATCGACACCTTGTGGGCAATGTTCCTTCAGGCCCGCACGCACGGCACCCAGCCCGGCC
>JBEANP010000026.1:0-15870 GCA_041165385.1 Pseudomonadota bacterium
GTTTGCACGCGTCGCCGCAACGCGCATCCAGCGTACAACACAGGGAGCAAATAGCACCCCGGTAGGCGGGGCAGTGGGCCATGTCGGGGCCCTCGTAGTCACGTTCACAAATCACGCACCGTTGCACCTGCGGAGCAGCGCCATAGGATGGCGCTACGGCACCTAAACTGCCGTCCCTGGCAATGTAATAGCGCCCACCCGTAGCCCACGCAATCACGGGCGCCGCAACGAGCGCAGTCACCATAGCAACCACAGCAGAAAAAGCCTGCGCCAGTGGGCCAAACATCCCAAAATAAGCCGAGATAGACAAAGCCGACGCCAGCGCCATGGCCCCCACCCCCACCGGGTTAATGTCATACAAATAGGCGCGCTTGAATTCAATGCCCTTGGGCGACAGGCCCAAGGGTTTGTTAATCACCAAATCGGCCACCACCGCCATGATCCAGGCAATGGCGATATTGGAATACAGACCCAGCACATCGCCCAGCGCCTGAAACACATTCATCTCCATCAGCATCAGCGCAATCAGGGTGTTAAACACCACCCACACCACCCGCCCGGGGTGGCTGTGCGTCAGGCGCGAGAAAAAATTGCTCCATGCCAGTGAGCCGGCATAAGCGTTGGTCACGTTGATCTTGAGCTGTGAAAGCACCACAAACACCGCAGTAGCCGCTACGGCCCAGCCCATTGCTGGAAATACATATTCGTAAGCGGCCAAATACATTTGGTTGGGGTCTACCGCGCGATCGGTAGGCACACTGTGGCTAATGGCCAGGTACGCCAAGTAGGCACCCCCCAGCATTTTGATAACACCCAGCACCACCCACCCCGGCCCACCAGCCAGCACCCCACCCCACCAGCGCGTGTGGGTGGCTGCAGTGTGGCGGGGCATAAACCGCAAATAGTCGGCTTGCTCACCCATTTGGGTAATTAATGCAATGCCCACCGTTAACGCGGCACCAAACAAGTGCAAACTAAATCCTTCACCTGTACTTTGGCTGCCAACATAGTGCGTTATACCAACAAACGCCGATGGATCGCGCACCAAAACAAAGCCAAAGGGCACTATTAACATCACCAACCACAGGGGTTGGGTCCACATCTGCAGGCGGCTGATGGTCGACACACCGTGCGTTACCAAAGGCACCACTACCAAGGCGCAAATTAAGTAGCCCCAGGTGGGCGGAATATCCAGCGCAAGCTCCAGGGCGTAGGCCATCACGGCAGCCTCTAGTGCAAAAAATATAAAGGTGAACGAGGCGTAAATGAGCGACGTTAGCGTGGAGCCGATATAGCCAAAGCCCGCGCCACGGGTCAGTAAATCCATATCCACACCGTAGCGCGCGGCGTAAATGCTGATGGGCAGACCGGCCATAAAAATAACCAGGCCGGTGACCAAAATGGCCCAGAACGCGTTCACAAAACCATACTGCACCAGCAGCGTGGCGCCCACGGCCTCCAGAATCAAAAATGACGAGGCGCCGAAGGCCGTGTTGGCCACTCGCCATTCTGACCACTTGCGAAACCGCTGCGGTGCAAAGCGCAGTGCGTAATCTTCCATGGTCTCGCTGGCAACCCAGTTGTTGTAGTCACGGCGAATTTTGACCACGCGCTGGGCCGGCGCTGGCGGCAAAAGCGGCAATGGGGTCGGGTCAAGGTTTATGGACACCCTGAGGTTGGGTGCAGTTTCCATGCCACCACAGTGCGGCCCTTGGCGTACAACCGTCTGCAGGGCACGAGGCTTGCTTAAGATATAGCCATACATAGAGCTCACCCTTAGTCACCGGAGACACCCGCCATGGAATTGACACCCCGCGAAAAAGACAAGCTTCTCATCTTCACCGCCGGTCTATTGGCCGAACGGCGCAAAGCGCGTGGCCTGAAGCTCAACTACCCAGAAGCCATCGCCCTGATCAGTTCCGCCGTGATGGAGGGTGCACGCGACGGCAAAACCGTAGCCCAACTGATGAGCGAAGGCCGCGCCGTGCTGAGCCGCGCCGACGTGATGGACGGCATTGCCGAGATGATTCCCGACATTCAGGTGGAAGCCACCTTCCCGGACGGAACCAAGCTGGTCACCGTGCACCAACCGATCATTTAAACGCCCATCGCTATTGATATTTCAGGAGACCGTCCATGCGAAACATCACCAAATACGCTATTATTTTTATAGCTATATACGCAACATCTACGGGCGCTAGCGCCCATATTGGCAATGAATTACACAACCACAGCAGTTTTGTGTCCGGCCTGCTGCACCCCTTGGGCGGCGTGGACCATTTGCTGGCCATGCTGGCGGTGGGTATCTGGAGTGCAGTGTCCGCGCGCCGCGCTGGGCCAGCCCTGCTGTGGGGGCCATTGGCGTTTGCCAACATGCTGGTGCTGGGGGCACTGCTCGGCCTGCAAGGGGTGGGCACTGGGGTGGTCGAACCCATAGTGGCCGCATCTGTGTTGGCGCTGGGCCTGCTGGTGCTAACGCGCCGTGGCATGAGCGTGGCGGCCTCCATGGCGTTGGTAGGCGGCTTTGCGGTGTTTCATGGGTTGGCCCACGGCGCGGAACTGGCAGCAATCAATGGCGTAGGGGGTGATGCCGTGGCCGCCATCGCTGGCATGTTCACCACCACCATTGCACTGCACCTGACAGGTATTGCACTGGGCTGGACGCTGCGCGCAACCCCCGTATGGGCTACCCGCTTTACGGGGGCTGCCTTAGCAAGCTCTGGCGTTGCCTTGCTGTTGCAACTCGTCTGAAAGAAGGCACCATGACTCCCGGAGAAATTTTTACTGACGAGGGCGAACACGCCCTCAACACGGACCGCCGCACGGTCACGCTGGTGGTGCAGAACCAGTCTGACCGCCCTATTCAGGTCGGTAGCCACTACCACTTTGCCGAGACCAATGGCGCTCTGGGTTTCGAGCGCGCAGCAGCCCAAGGCATGCGCCTGAACATTGCGTCCGGTTCAGCCGTGCGCTTTGAGCCCGGGCAGCAGCGCACGGTGGAGCTGGTGGACTTATCGGGTGACCGCCTCGTGTTTGGCTTTCGTGGCCTCGTGAATGGACCCATTGACGCAAGCGTCAAAGGCCCAATCGACGCCAGCATCAAGGAAAAACTGTAATGGCAACCATTGGACGCCGCGCCTACGCGGAAATCTTCGGCCCCACCACCGGCGACCGTGTGCGCTTGGCCGACACTGGAATCATTATTGAGGTCGAAAAGGACTACACCCTGGCCGCTGGAAGTTACGGCGAAGAGGTGAAGTTCGGCGGTGGCAAAACCATCCGCGACGGCATGGCACAAAGCCAGCGCACAAGAGCCGAGGGAGCCGTTGACTGCGTAATGACCAACGCGCTGATCCTGGACCACTGGGGCATCGTCAAGGCCGACATTGGCTTGAAAGGCGGGCGCATTGTGGCCATTGGCAAGGCGGGCAACCCCGACACCCAACCCGGCGTGGACATCATCATCGGGCCCGGCACCGAAGTCATCAGCTGCGAGGGCAATATCGTCACCGCCGGCGGCATCGACTCGCACATCCATTTCATTTGCCCGCAGCAGATTGAAGAGGCCCTGGCCAGTGGTGTGACCACCATGTTGGGTGGCGGTACCGGCCCGGCCACCGGTACCTTTGCCACCACCTGCACGCCAGGGCCTTGGAACATTGAGCGCATGCTGCAAGCTGCGGATGCCTTCCCCATGAATCTGGGCTTCTTGGGTAAGGGCAATGCAAGCCTGCCTGCCGCGCTGCACGAGCAGGTCAACGCAGGTGTGATCGGCTTGAAGCTGCACGAAGACTGGGGCACCACGCCCGCTGCGATTAGCAACTGCCTGGACGTTGCCGAAGAAGCTGATGTGCAAGTCGCCATTCACTCCGATACCCTGAACGAGAGTGGCTTTGTGGAAAACACCATTGCCGCCACCAAGGGCCGGGGCCTGTGCGCCTTCCACACCGAGGGTGCGGGTGGCGGCCATGCGCCTGACATTCTCAAGGTGGTGGGCCAGGCCAACTTTTTACCCAGTTCCACCAACCCCACCATGCCTTACACGCACAACACGCTGGACGAGCATGTGGACATGCTGATGGTTTGCCACCACTTGGACGCTGGCATTGCCGAAGACCTGGCTTTTGCCGAGAGCCGCATCCGCAAGGAAACCATCGCCGCCGAAGACATCCTGCACGACTTGGGCGCCATCAGCATGATGAGCAGCGACAGCCAGGCCATGGGCCGGGTGGGCGAAGTCATCATCCGCACCTGGCAAACGGCGGACAAGATGAAGGCACAACGCGGTACGCTGCCTGAAGACGGTGTGCGCAACGACAACTTCCGCGCCAAACGCTACATCGCCAAGTACACCATCAACCCGGCCATTGCCCACGGCATCAGTCACGAGGTGGGCAGCATCGAGGTGGGCAAATGGGCCGATCTGGTGGTGTGGAAGCCTGCCTTCTTTGCCGTCAAACCGGCGCTGATTCTCAAAGGCGGTTTCATAGCGTTTGCCGCCATGGGCGACCCGAATGCCAGCATCCCCACACCGCAACCGGTGCACTACCGCCCGATGTTTGGCGCATTTGGCGGCGCGCTGCACAAGGGCTCGTTCACCTTCGTGTCCCAAGCCGGGTTGAACGCGGGCATTAAAGAGCGCTTTGGTCTGGCCAAAAACGTGAGCGCGGTGAAAAACATCCGTGCGGTGCGCAAACAGCACATGGTGCACAACAGCTACCTGCCTGTGATGGAGATTGATGCGCAGACTTACAGCGTGCGCGCCGACGGCCAGCTGCTGACCTGCGAACCCGCGGTCAAGTTACCCTTGGCCCAACGCTACTTTTTGTTCTAACCACCATGCTGCAAGTTTCTAAAGTCCTGGCGCAAGGCGCCGGGCTCTCCTCTGTGCTGCTCAAACGCGCCGCCACCGTCGAACTGGATTGGGACGTGCGCCAGAAAAGCCGCTTTGACGCCACCGACAGCCAAGGCCGGAAGCTGGGCATTTTTTTGCCGCGTGGCACCGTGGTGCGCGGTGGTGACGTGCTGGTGGCCGAAGACGGCTCGCTCATCCACGTGCACGCTGCACCGCAGTCGGTACTAAAAATCACCCACTGCAGCAACCACGGCACACCGTACGACCTGATCCGCGCCGCCTACCACCTGGGCAACCGCCATGTGCCCATCGAACTCAAACCCGACCACCTGAAGATCGAGCCCGACCACGTACTGGCCGACATGCTGCGCGCCATGCACCTGATTGTGAATGCGGTGAACGAGGCGTTTGAGCCCGAGAACGGCGCTTACGCCACGGGCGGGCACCATGGCGGTCATTCGCATGGCCACGATCACGGGCATGAACATAGCGACCATGGTCACCGCCATGACCACGCGGCTACGCTGGGCGGCATTCCCGTTACGGTGCAGGGCAAGCCCCATGTGCATGGGCCGGATTGCAATCACGGCCACTAAGTAGCACGCGCTCCATGCTAGACAGCAGCCTGATGCAGCTCATGTGGCTGGCCTCTCCGGCCTTGCCCATTGGCGGGTTTTCTTACTCAGAATGCCTTGAAACCGCCGTAGAAACTGCGCGGGCCGCTACAGAAAACGAAGCATCCGCCTGGCTGGTTGACCATTTGCACCTGTCGCTCTCACGGAGCGATTTACCTGCAGTAGCACAGGGCATTGCAGCCTGGCGCGCGGAAGACTTTGCTCGCGTAGGCGCACTCAACGCGTGGGTGCTGCACACCCGCGAGAGCGCCGAGCTGCGTGCACAAACCGAGCAAATGGGCAAAAGCCTGCTGGAATGGCTGAAGAACCACACCACCGCCACGCCTGCGCAAATTGCGCTGCTAGCCGCCCAAGAACCCACCTACCCGATAGCCTTTGCGTTGGCCGCAAGCAGCCCGGGCGCCCCCGTGCGCGACTGCCTGCTGGCCTACGCGTTTGGCTGGGCCGAGAACATGGTGCAGGCTGCCATCAAAAGCGTGCCACTTGGCCAAAGCGCGGGCCAGCGCATCTTGAGTGCCTTAACCGCCGAGATACCAGCCGCCATCGACCACACCCTGGCGGTGACCGACGACACCCGCCAAGCCTTCTCGCCCATGCTAGCTATTCTGAGCGCCCAGCACGAAGTGCAGTATTCACGGCTTTTCAGATCGTAATAGGCCTCTAGCTCCCGTCCATATTAATTTTATAGCTACTAAATTTATAGCAAAACTATGTCCGCACTGCACCACATCCCCAACCGCACCAAGCTTTTGCCGCCCCTGCGCGTGGGTATTGGCGGGCCTGTTGGCTCCGGCAAAACCACGCTCCTGGAAATGCTGTGCAAAGCCATGCGCGAGCAGTACGACCTGGTGGCGATTACCAACGATATTTACACCAAGGAAGACCAGCGCCTGCTTACTGTGAGCGGTGCTTTGGCTGCCGAGCGCATCATGGGTGTGGAAACCGGCGGCTGCCCGCACACCGCCATCCGCGAAGACTGCTCCATCAATCTGGAAGCCATCGACCGCATGCTGGTGGATTTTCCTGATGCAGACATCGTGTTTGTGGAAAGCGGCGGCGACAACCTGGCCGCCACCTTCAGCCCCGAACTCAGCGACCTGACCATCTACGTGATCGACGTCGCCGCAGGCGAAAAAATCCCCCGCAAGGGCGGCCCCGGCATCACCAAGAGCGACCTCTTTGTGATCAACAAAATCGACCTCGCCCCCTACGTGGGCGCAGACCTGGAGGTAATGCGCGCCGACACTGTGCGCATGCGCACCACACCTAAAGGCCTAAAATCCTTTGCTATGACCAACCTGAAATCGCTGTCCGGGCTACAAGAAGTGATTACGTTCATCGAAACCAAAGGAATGCTCAAACCCCATGCGCAGGCAGCAGTAAAGGCCAGTTAGAATCATGCCCACAGGAAGCTTGGCCGAGCGGTTTAAGGCACCGGTCTTGAAAACCGGCGAGGATGTGAGTCCTCCGTGAGTTCGAATCTCACAGCTTCCGCCAGAACTTTAATATGTTAATTTTTGAGGGGTTTACTGCTTTTCAGCAGCCCGCAAATGAACATAAAAATATCAAAACTACGATCAAACGCCACAGTGGTTTAAACCATTTGGCGTTTTTTCTTTGTAAGGTACAAGCGATCTATTGCTATCGCGAATGACGAGGTTTGACGTAACGCTCTTGGCAAAAACTTTGTCGGATTTTTGATGGTTATCGGTCGGTATGGTTTGCAACTGACCAATGCCGAGGGGATAAACCCAAGAATAGTTCAAATGTCACGGTATAGACACCTTGGCCCTCTGGATATAGCCTGCGAACGACAGCTGCGCGACAAAGTGCAAGGTTAAAATTAAAGACTTATTAGGAGCTACTATGGAAGACATGGATCTTCAAACCTATTTTCGTGGGCAACAGGTGGCAATGCAGTGGCACCCTTTTTTGTTAGCAATGGCAGCAGAAATGGCAGAACAGTCGGACGACACAGTCCTGCGCAAACTTTTTGCTGGCATAGGGCGTCGGTTTGCCGTCGATGCAGAAGAGTTTTTTTCTGATGTCGCTACATTGTCTGAGCTGCAAGAGTGCCTCAACGATTTCTGGGGTCGCATGCAATGGGGTTGGGTGCGCATGCACGAGGAGTCGGGGTTTGTAGAGATTGTCCACAATGCGGCTCCGTTGGCAGAAGCGTTTGGGGACGAATTTTTGGTCTGGAGCGTGGGCTTTCTAGAGGGCTTTTACCAAAGCGTCTTTGGTGCCCTTGGTGCCTCGGAGTCCATGGGTGTGCGTGCCCATGAAGACCAAGAAGATGGCATGGCTTTGCGCCTTCGATTCGGTAAGTAAGACATAACCTGCCTCACAGGAGAACGTATGGCCAAACAGAACACCCCCGCACCTAAGCTTTTCGGCGCTCTGGGGCCTGATGACTCATATTTCGATGCTCGAACAAAAGCCGCCGCGAAGGACGCTCAACAGCGCTGGCCCTTATTTAAAGCGGTTGCACCTCAGTCAGGTGATGCCACGCCAACGCTAAGTCCCGATGAAAAGGCGCGTTGGGAACAAATTGACGTTGTGCACCAAGAAACACCCAAGTTGGCACTTTCTCGTCCCGGCTTGAGTTCCAAATTGGCTATGGGGCTTGGCAAGATTGCACGCCAAACGTCTGCCGACGCTGCGGGAAGTACTGAACGCATTCGGCCACGCACAGAGGCCCCAATTGCTTTTGTGCCCCCGCCCTTCCCAACGCCGGTGCATGTGGAGGCAGCGGAAGCAGCCCCTAATATTCCTACTGCCAAACGAACCTTACGGCAAGAGGCAGTCGAAGCAACCCCTACGACTATTTCTGACGTTGCGTTTCCCAAGCGAAACATGCGTACCGACGCCGCACCCAAACCGGCGCTTACAACCGACGACTCTCTATCCAGTGTTTTCCAGCGCGTCGAAGGGGACGTCAAGCCGCCCACTCGCACTGTTGCCGCTCGAAAAGGTGCAATGAAGCGTTTGGGTAAACGATGAGCGTTATTGGTGTTGTTTCGATGAAGGGTGGTGTGGGAAAGACGTCCTTAACCGCCAATCTGGCTGCAGCTATGGCTAGCGTATTAGGCCCTAACCGCGTGTCGGTGGTGGACTTAGATCCGCAAAATGCGCTGCATTTGCATTGCGGCGTTGATGATACGAATTCTCCTGGTGTGTGCAGGCAGTCCCTGGCGAATGCCAATTGGCACGCCATGGCATTGCCGAGTGCGTACGACGTTTTGTGTATGCCTTACGGCATGGCCAGTGAATCTGAGCGCAAGGCCTTTGAAACCTTGCTACACACACAGCCAGACTGGATTGGTGTGCAAATTGCTGCTTCGGGCCTGGGAAGAGACTCCGTAGTGCTTATCGATACGCCCCCCGGTCCATCCGTTTACCTTAAGCAGGTATTTGCCTGCGCCGATCTTGTTGTCGTGGTGGTGCTTGCGGATGCAGGCTCCTACGCCACCATTCCGGCCATGGAGTCGTGGGTTGCCAATATGGCGCAGGGGCATGCAACGGCACCCTGTGTCTATCTGGTCAATCAGGTCGACAAAAGCGAAGTGCTAAACCGGGACGTGGTGGATTTGCTAAGCGTCAAATTAGGTGCGCGGATGGCCCCGATTGGTATACATGCCGATGAGTCGGTACGTGAGGCGTTGGCATTCCAACAGCCTGTGCTTGCTTACGCCCCCCATGGTCAGGCAAGTCACGATGTGGCCAGACTGGCGGATTGGTTGATCGACGGCTTGAGTACATGACTCCCGAGCTGCTGCTGCTGAGTTGGCGTGCACGGTGGGGAAAACCTTCTGGAGTGTCGCTTTTAACCCCCTATGCGCAGGGACGACTGACTCAGTGGATGAGTCGTTTGCATCAGTCCCAGATGTGGACTTTGCCCGGTTTTTCGGCATTGTGTCTAGCCTGCTGCGGCATGTTTTTTCTAATTGCTCCTAGTGTCCAACTATCACTGAACGGACAAATTGTCTGGGGCATTTTGCTTTTTCTGTTTGCTGTGGGTGCCCGTCGGTACGGAGACGAAGTATTCATGTGGTTGCTGGCGGGGGTGAGTCTAGTGGTTACCACGCGGTATTTTTACTGGCGCGGTAATACAACCCTAGATGCCCAATTGAGCGTGGACTTTTTGCTGGGCTTCGTTTTGTTGGTTGCAGAGTTTTATCTTTGGTGTTTTGCCGCGTTGGCATTTGTCAAACACAATGTGTTTGACAAAATGACGATGCATGTGCCGTCTCTTGATTTTGCGCTGGAAGTGATGCGGTTTTATCGGCCAGCAGTTCAGGCAATCTTAGTAGCCTTGCCCTTACTGCCCTTACTGGCCTTAGTGTTGCGCTTGCCCATTGTGCACGCAAGTCCTGCGGCCTTAGCAGCGTATGCACTGCCGCATTGGATTTTGGGTGTTTTTTTTCGAGCGGCACAAGAGGCCAATGGCCGCTTGCCCCTGAAGACTTTAATGCGAGAGTATCTGGCAGCTCTATCAGTTCTGCGCAGAACCGTGGTGTCCTATGTGCGCATTGAGTGGCAGCATCGTTTCAGGCGCCTACGCCCAGGAATGCTGGTAAATGCGCCTGGGTTCTCTCGTGTTGAACAGTTCGGGTTCGGTGCCCGTTTGGCTCTATATGGTGTTGTTTTTGTTGGAACCTGCGCGCGCGAAGGCAGCAACCTGTTACGCCCTGAAAATGGCATGTACGTCATTTACCTAATTTGGGTGGGGTACAACGCATTATTGGTGGTTGCCGATATGGCCGCTGGCAAAGAAGCGGGGATGGTTCGCAAGGTATTGCAAGAAGAGTCTCGTCTTTCTGCAATGGTGCGACTGCCAACTGGTCATCTTCTCGCTTGTCGTACCGAAAACTTTCCTGCCGTGGAGCTCGCATTGCGGTTTCCCGCGGAAACCATAATTCCCGTCGGAACGTTGCACATCTCCTTATTCAAGGGGCACCGTGAGTACACGTTTGCAGCGCACTTACGCCGCCAGCAAGGGCCTCAGGTATGGCTTGCAATCGACGCCACATGTGTGGACGAATATCAAGCTTTGGGGCGTGCGGTATTTTCCCGAAATGCAGCTTGGCCAGAATGGTTGCCGGGAAGAGATGCGGATCGTGTGCTCCCGCTGTGGACGCACAGATTCATAGAAGCGCTCGAGAGCGCTTTTTATAATCAAATCATGCGGTTTTCAAAGCATTCGCTATGGCAGCTTTGCTTCGGCTGGTTTAAACGAGGGAAATGAGAATGGTGAAATCCAATGCATCAGGGTATCAACTCCGCTTGCCAAAAATTGCCGGTGTGCTGTTCTTGGCCATAGCGCTTGCCTTGACAGGATCTACAGTCGCCGCCAAGGCTAAGAAATCGAAATCCGAAGTGATGATCACGGAGGAGACAGAGACGAGTGCGAGTACAACCCGGGAATACCGTCAGGTAACTCTTTCGTTAAAGCAATTGGGGGCGTGGTCTTCATTGCAACTTCGCGGTGTAGACGGTACTCAATCTTTGGTATTCCCGATTCGCTCAGACGAAGTGGTTGTATCTGCCAAATTGCGCATCGCTTACGACTACTCCCCAGCGCTGCTGCCGGATTTAAGCCACCTCCAAGTGGCGTTAAATGATCGAATTGCGGCTGTTGAAAATTTACCTAGAGACAAAGGGGTTGGTAATACACGCGATATTCAGCTCGATCCACGCCTGTTTCGCGATAACAACACACTGCAATTCAAGCTCATTGGGCATTACACCCGCCAGTGTGAGGATCCCTACCATTCATCTCTTTGGCTGACGTTGAGCGACCTCGGGCGCCTGGAGTTAACACTTGCGCCAGTCAACACCAGTAGCGACTTGCGTAAATTGCCCTTACCTTTCTTTGATTCCAGAGAAAATACGGCTCTGACGGTGCCATTTGTATTTGCCAAGACACCGTCATCCGGGACTTTGCAAGCTGCAGGTGTTGTCGCATCATGGTTTGGCCTACAAGCCAGAAATAAAGGTATGCAGTTCCCGGTTTCCATCAATGAACTGCCTGATGGTAATGCCGTAGTTTTCTTGCAAAACGGTGAGAGCGTGGAGGGCATCAAGGGTTTAGCCGCTGCAACGGTAGCTATCGTTCCGCATCCAAAGCGTCCAACAGCCAAATTACTGCTTGTTACAGGAAGTAACGAAGCGGAAATAGCCAGGGCTGCCCATGCCATTGCTCTCACATCGCGCACCCTTGCTGGGCAAGCAGTCACTGTGCCCAAAGAAATCGAAGCGGCTCCCCGCAAGCCTTACGATGCGCCCGCTTGGATACCGCTGGACCGACCGGTCCGTCTGGGGGAGTTGCTCGCACCGGAACAGATGCGGGTACACACCTATTACCCTGATGCGATTCGACTAAATTACCGCATTGCGCCCGATCTCTTCACATGGCATTCCGATGGAGTACCGCTGAATCTTAAGTTTCGGTCAACACGACTGCCCTATCATCACAATTCAAGCCTGAATGTTGGCCTCAACGGGAATTTTATACAGGCCTTCGCATTAAATGAGCCTTCGGCTAAGGCTTTAGATCAAACCTCCGGCACGGCAGTGAAAATTGAAGGGAATGGTGTCCGTCAAGAACAGATTTTGCTGCCTCCCTATGCGTCCAATGGTCGAGACCAGCTTCAATTGTCTTACTACTTTGATGTAGTTAAAGATGGTGAGTGCAGAGGTTTACCCCCCGACAACCTGGAAGGATCGATAGATCCTGGATCTACGGTGGACTTCAGCAAATTTCCACATTTTGCGGCGCTACCGAATCTGGCGTACTTTGCTCAAATGGGATATCCATTTACTCGTCTGGCGGATCTTTCTGAAACTGCGGTAGTGCTACCCGATGCACCCAATAACGATGAAATTGGGCTGTATCTAACAATCATGGGACGCATGGGTGAAGCTACAGGTTACCCAACTCTGCGGGTGGCAGTAACCAACCCAATTGGCATGGAAAAAATGTCCGAACGGGATTTACTGGTAATTAGCTCAGCCAATAACCAAAGCCTAATAACTAAGTGGAAAAATTATCTCCCAATGGTGGTGATCGACGGTGTGAGGCAGGTCCGCGAGGCTGTCGCACGTTGGTATCCATCCTACCGTTGGGGGCAAGAAGACACTCAGTCATTGCCAAATCCTGCCGGCGAACTGCAGTTGGCGGGCAATGCCAGTCTTTCAGTCATTATGGCTTTTGAGTCGCCACTGCAGGCTGGGCGCAGCGTGGTGTATTTCTTTGCCGACAAATCTGCAGACTTGCGCAAAATAAACGACCTACTGAGCGACCCTGAGCGTATTTCGACAGTGAAAGGTGACTTTGTCGTGGTCGATGACAAGGCGATTAGTCATGCTCAAGTATCCCCAACTTACTACTGGGGCTCGGTGCCCTTTTGGCAAAAATTGCGGTGGTTTATGGCTGATCAACCCATGGTTTTCGGACTGCTTGCCTTGTTAGCTTGCTTGACTGCGGCAGTTCTAGCTTACCGCCCCTTGCGTCGCCTGCTAGATAACCGGGCCAAGCAATAGGTTGTCCAATGAATACAAAGCGCTTTGGTTGGTGTCTTGCTGTCTTGTTAATGCAACCTGCTTGGGCTAGCTCAAGGGACGACTTGATGACTAGTCAAATCGTGGAGGAGGCACGCACATGGCAGCGTAAGGGGCGCGACGATCTCGCGGCCGATGCTTGGCACAGGTTGCTCGTAACCAACCCTCAACATGCCGAAGCTTTGGTGAGCTTGGGCTTGATCATGGTCAAGTCCGGAGAAATATCTCAAGCGAAAGCGCTTTATGCACGTGCGAGTCGGGCAAAAGTGACCTCCTACTCTATGTCTAAATTGGCGATTGCTGTAGGCGAGGTGAAAGACGAAGTGCCGATCAACGCAGTACCGTCTATCAAATCGGTGACGCAAAGGAGTAAGAAGCCACGCACTGAGAAAACAAGCGAGCAAATGGCTGCCAAAATCACACTTCCTTCGTCATCCGCAAAGCGGGAAAACGTTACTCCAACTGCGACGGCTGAACCCATTGCGGTGAAAATTACCCCCCTACCCACACCACAGATAAACACCAAGGTTGAACCGAAACTGGACCCCGGTCCACCTCAAGAACCCGGCAGTGGGTCGAAAACGTCGACTCCAAAACCCCGACCGGTCAAGCCCTTGCCTTATTTTTCTGATCTGTAAATTTATCCATGCAAGTTATCGCATTTATTTCCGGCAAAGGTGGCGTGGGTAAATCCACTCTGACAGCAAATGTTGGCATAGGGCTGGTTCAACGCCGCAAAAAAGTATTACTGATAGACCTAGACCCGCAAAATGTGCAGCGACTACACATGGGACTGGACCCTCAGGAATATGCTGGACTGGCGCGGGAAGGGATCACCCCGGGATCCGTTTTTGATAGTCCATTCGGAGCCTCTTTCATTCCATTCGGTAGATTAAAGGAGTCGGAGCTAGAAGAGTTCGAGGCCTATCTAGAGGCACACCCGAATTGGTTATTGGATAGGATCCAGTCTTTGGCTTCCGCTGGGTACGACTACATATTACTGGACACCCCCCCTGGTCCAACGGTTTATTTGCAGCAGACCCTTCAAGCGGCTAATCGGGCATTGGTCGTAGTGCTGGCAGATGTGGCCTCATTTGCGACTATTCCACGTATTCAGTCTTTGGTTCAAGAATACACTGCAAAGAGTTCGAATTTTTTGGGTATGAATATACTGATCAACCAGATGCCGACTCATGGCAAATTAGGCCACCAGGTTCGATCAGCTTTGTACGCCAGTTATGCAGAGCAAATAGTGCCAGTTGCTGTGCACAAAGATCACGGTGTGGCCCAAGCCTTAGCCTTTGAACGTCCGGTGTTGCAGTACGAGCCGAACTGCCCCGCTAGCCAAGACATACAAAGCGTTGCTGACTGGTTAATCGATAGTGGCGATCAATAACAATGCTGCATCGTTTTCTGTGGTGCAGTATTGCGGCTGTCTGGTTTCAGACTTCTGCCCTTGCAGGAGGCTTAAATGCTTGGGCTTATGTGGGATGGTGGATGCCCCAAGGTTGGCATAACGTTGCGTTGGGTCAGTTTGAGAGACTACTTTTTTTTGACATGAAGATAGGTCAAGACGGCAACATTCAAGAACGACACGGCTGGCCAGAGCAGTGGGCTGATTTTCGCCATGCCGCCAACGCATCAGGTACTCCTGTGGACGTATGCGTTACTTTGTTGGACTCCCCTTCGTTTCAACAACTTTTTACTTCACCTGCCAGCGTACGGCGACTGACCGATCAGCTCGTTGAATTAGCCCAGCAAGAAGATGTAGCAGGGATTCATCTTGACTTTGAGGTTTATCAATACTTAGACGCCTCGACGGTCCAAGCATTTCGGAATTTTGTGCAAGATGTGGCAACCCAAATCCGTGCCAAGGCCGGGAAAAAACAAATTTCTGCCTTCATTCCTATCGGGGGAGATACCCCACTGTACGACACGATGACCGTAGCGACTCTCGACCGTGTCGTATTGCAAGGTTACGATGCCCACTGGAAAGAAGGACGCAATGCAGGGCCTGTCGCGCCGTTGGACGGACCGGATCGGCTAACTTGGAAAAAAGCCGTTGCTGTCGGTAGAGGTATGGGCATACCTTTAGATCGTTTACTGCTGAGTTTTCCCTTATACGGATACGAATGGCGCGTCAAAGACAGCGGATTGCGCAGTGCAGTGGTCGGAGTTGGGGTAAGCACCTCCTTTGCACGGTTGCCCAAGCCTTTGGGCCCAGCGTTCCCCGTGAGCGCTGAAGAGCAAGTGCTTCGGTATGGCGCTTCCTATGACGCAGACAGCGCCTCGGCGTATTATCAGTACCGAAATGCTAGGGGGCATTTTATGCAGGGCTGGTTTGATGATTGGTGGACGCTCATACGAAAAACAGACTACCTTGTGCAAGAGCAACTTGGTGGCATTGCCTTTTTCATGCTCGGCTACGATGAGGGGCAATTAGTGAACCAGTTTTTTTTCCGACGCGGCTTAGGCGCACATTGACATATCAACATGGTCTTCAGCTCTAACTTATTTCTGTTTATCTTTTTGCCCATTTTTTTGGGTTGCTACTATCTATTGCCTGTGCGGGGTCGGTCTGCTTTCATTTTGGCGGCAAGTTATAGTTTCTATGGTTGGTGGCGTCCAGATTTTCTAGGCTTGCTTGTTAGCATTACGGTAGGTACTTACGGAATTGCGCTGTACATGGATGCTTGTGTCTCAGAACGGCGACGGTTTCGTGTTCTCAGTGCAGGCGTGACCTTGAACTTGCTTGCTTTAGCGTACTTCAAATACGCTAACTTTGGCGTAGAAAGTCTCAACGCGTTGCTACAGGGT
>JBEANP010000027.1:0-15807 GCA_041165385.1 Pseudomonadota bacterium
ACGCATGTCGCCCACTTTTTTGCGCACGGTGTACCAAATGTTGGCCACGTCGGTGGCCTTGGTGGAGTCTTTCACCTGAAACAGGATGGTGGTTTCGCCCGGCTTGGAATAGCTGCGAATCTTGTCGGCGTTAGGCACCTCTTGCAGCGTGCGCTCGATCTTGTCGGTCACCTGCTCGGCCATTTGCTGCGCCGTGGCACCCGGCCAAAAGGCGCGCACCACCATGATGCGAAAGGTAAACGGCGGGTCTTCATCCTGGCCGAGCTGAAAGTAGGCGGTGGCACCCAGAATCATCAGCACGATCATCAAGTAGCGGGTGAGCGCGGAATGGTCCAGCGCCCATTTGGAGAGGTTGAAGCCCTCTTTGGGTTGATCTTGTTTCATCTGTGGCTCACTTTGCTACAGAATTCATAGCTGGCTGCGCAGGCCCGGCGGGGGCTGCCGGCTTTTTTTCTTTATAAATGGTGACCTTTTGATTGGGTGACAACACATGCACACCCGCCACAACCACTTGCATGCCCGGCTGCAGGCCTGCTGCCACCACCACGTCATTGCCATCTGCAGTGGCTATGACCACCGGCTGCAACTTCACCGTCATGCTGGCAGCATCAAGCACCCAAACGGCAGACGACTTGCCATCTTGACGGAAAGCGCTGGTGGGCAGCTTGATGACTTGCACACCACCATGGCCCAACGCCGTAGGCACCACTGACACCGTGGTGCCCAAAGGCAACGCATCCGCAGCGGCCAATGCCACTTTGACCGCAAAAGTGCGGGTCACTGGGTCAGCACTGGCGGCCACTTCGCGCACGGTGCCTTTAATTACGCTCTGGGCATTCCAGCCGCGCACCTCTGCCGCTGAGCCCACGCGAATCAAGGGCGCTTTGTCCTCGGGCACCGCAAACATCACGTCCCGCGGGCCGTCTTGGGCAATACGCACAACCGGCGTACCGGCGGTAACTACCTGGCCCACTTCCACATCCACCGAAGTGATAACGCCCGAAATATCGGCCACCAAGGTGGTGTAGCCCGCCTGGTTGCCCTGTCCGCTAAGCTGCGCCTGTGCTTGCTCTAGCTGGGCTTGGGCGGCTTTCAGGGTGGCGTCACGGCGCTCCAGCTCGGCGCCGCTGATGAAGTTTTGGTCTTTCAAGTCTTTGTAGCGCTTGTAGTCGGCAGCGGCCAAATCGCGGTTGGTTTGTGCGGCGGACACCTGAGCGCGAGCAGCGTCGGCGGACAATTGATAGTCTTGCGGGTCCAACTGTGCCAGCACCTGGCCCGCCTTAACGCGCTGGCCCACTTCGGCCTGGCGCTTGATCATCTTGCCGGCCACCCGAAAGCCCGAGCGAGATTCGACTCTGGCGCGTACTTCGCCAGCGAATTCATAACTCGCTTGCATTGAGCCTACGCCCACCGTGACCACCTTGACCGCCCGAATGGGCTCATCGGTAGGGACAGGCTTGGAGCAAGCGGACAACACTACAGCGGCTGAAATCAGCGTGAGGCTTCTGAAAATAGAGGTTTTTGGCATGGTGGTGCAGTGCGACTAGGCAACTAAACAAACAAAAAAAGGGCGGCGAGCGGGCAATGTGCAATCACTAAACGGGCCAAATAAGCCCGCGAAGTTGACAAAAGAGAAACCAAAATCGGGAACTAACGGTCAAATTCTACATTTAATGACCAGTTGGTTAGTAATTTAGAAGAATCCTTGGTGGCTGTCAAGTCAGCCACTCGAATTGCCTCGCAGTTCAGCAGGCAAAATCGGCCCATGTCCTCCTCCCCAACCCCGGCCGCCGCTGCGCCCATAGACCATTACGAAAACTTTCCGGTCGCGTCGTGGCTCTGCCCCGCCCACTTGCGCGCGCCGATTGCGGCCATCTACCACTTTGCCCGCACCGCAGACGACATTGCAGACGAGGGCGATGCCACACCCGCACAGCGTTTGGCCGAACTACAGGCGTATCGCCAAGTGCTGGAAGCAAGCTATGCGGGTGAATCGGTTGGTAGCGCACAAAGCCAGCACAGCCAGACTTGGCCGCACGTATTTTTGCCCTTGCGCGCCGCCATCCAAACGCATCAACTACCAGCGCAACTGCTGTACGACCTGCTGGACGCCTTTGTGCAAGACATCGAAAAAACCCGCGACCGTGCAGGCTATGCCGACGACGCCGAGTTGCTGGACTATTGCCGCCGCTCCGCCAACCCGGTGGGGCGGCTGCTGTTGCACCTGTATGGCGTCACGTCAGAGCAGGCCTTGCTGGAGAGCGACGCCATTTGCACAGCGCTGCAACTGATCAACTTTTGGCAAGACCTGAGCGTGGACATTCCCCGGGGACGCTATTACCTGAGCGATGCCATGCGCGCGCAGTTTGGGGTGAGTCAAGCCGATGTATTGGACCAAAGGCAAACGCCAGCTGCTACGCAATTGATAGCTGCTTATGCATATGCGGCGAGGGCCAGCATGCTAAATGGCTCAAAATTGGTGCACCGCATACCGGGCCGGGCGGGATGGGAGTTGCGGTTAGTGGTGCAAGGGGGGTTGCGCATTCTGGACAAGATTGAGGCGCTGAACTTTGCCACGTTGAACCGGCGGCCTACTGTGGGCAAGTGGGATGTGCCTTTGATGCTGTGGCGGGCGCTTTGGATGTAACCCCGTTGTTTTCGTACGCATCTGGCTAGGGGCGGACACTCTGCTACGTGTCCTCCGCCCGCTTTGCGGGCTCCCCCTTTACCTTCGCAGAATGCCCACCCCTAGCCTAATGCTGGGTGGTAAGTGGCAACTACAAAAGTCGCGAGGCATTGTCGATTGGGCTGTGTGCTTTGCGTAGGTAAAGGAGGAGCTCGCGCAGCGGGCGGGGGACACCGCAGCCCAATCGACGTCACGCAGTACGAAGCCAGCAACTCTCCCAAGCCTAAGCGACAATAAGCTGCATGACCCCCGAGACCTACGTTCAAGAAAAAGCCGCAGCCTCCGGCAGCAGCTTCTACTACGCCTTTTTGTTCTTGCCCGCCCCCCGGCGTGCCGCCATTACCGCGTTCTACGCCTTCTGCCGCGAAGTCGATGACGTGGTGGACGACATGGTCGATGCGGGTGTGGCCGCGACCAAACTGGCGTGGTGGCAGAGTGAGGTGACCAAGGCGTTTGCGGGCCAACCCAGCCACCCGGTCATGCTGGCACTGATGCCCCACACCGCTAACTACGGCATACAAGCGCGCCACCTGCTGGCCGTGATTGAGGGCTGCCAGATGGACCTGGAGCAAACCCGCTACCTGGACTACCCCAACCTGCAACGCTACTGCCACTTGGTGGCAGGCGAAGTGGGTGAAGTGGCGGCGGGCATTTTCGGCCAAACCAGCCCGCAAACCACTGCCTATGCCCACAAACTCGGCCAGGCACTGCAACTCACCAACATCATCCGCGACGTGGGAGAAGACGCCATGCGCGGGCGCATTTACCTGCCGGTCAGCGAGCTCCAGCAGTTTGACGTCAAGGCCCACGAGGTATTGAAGCGCACCTACTCGGACCGCTTCACCGCGCTAATGCAGTTTCAGGCCCAGCGCGCCCACGCGCTGTACGACGAAGCGCTGGCCCTGCTGCCCGACGCCGACCGCCGCGCCCAAAAGCCTGGCCTGATGATGGCCAGCATTTACCGCACGCTGCTGCGCGAGATTGAGCATGAGAACTTCCAGGTGCTGCACCAGCGTATCAAGCTCACCCCACTGCGCAAACTGTGGCTGGCGTGGAAGGTTCAGGCTTTGGGCAGGCTGTGAACATGGCCCCCACGGTCGCCCACTGCGTGTGGCTCCCTGCCCCCCAAGGGGGCCGCGTTTTACCTTGGGGCGGCCTGGCGGCAAAACCTGCCTCAGCTTGCCTATGAGAGTTGCAATAGTCGGCGCCGGTTGGGCGGGCATGGCGGCGGCGGTTGCTGCGGTTAAAAATGGCCACGCTGCTACAGTTTTTGAAGCAGCCCGCACAGTCGGCGGGAGGGCTAGGGCGTTAAATGGTACTTTGCCAGACGGCACACCGTTGGTGCTGGACAACGGCCAACACATCATGATTGGGGCTTATACCGAGACGCTGCGACTCATGCAGTTGGTGGGCGTCAACCCCCAAACCGCACTCCTGCGCACCCCCTTGAATTTGCAGTTTGCCGATGGCAGCGGCTTGGCTTTGCCTGCGTGGCCAGCGCCACTGGACGCGCTGGCGGGCATGCTGACGGCAGGCGGCTGGGGCTGGGCGGACAAATGGTCGCTGCTGCGCGCCTCGGCAAAGTGGCAGTTGCAGGGTTTTAAATGCCCGACACACACAACCGTGACCGACCTGTGCGCCACGCTCACCCCCACCGTGATCAACACGCTGATTGACCCGCTGTGTGTGTCGGCCCTCAACACCCCGGCCCAGCGCGCCAGCGGGCAGGTGTTCTTGACGGTGCTGCGCGATTCGCTGTTGGGGGGGCAAGGCAGCTCCAACTTGCTGTTGCCCATGACCGATTTGGCCAGCCTGTTCCCGCAAGCGGCCGCGCAGTGGCTGGCATCGCGCGGCGCGGAGGTGCGACTGGGTACGCGGGTAGAGTCGCTGCGCAATCTGGTTACCGAGCCATCTCCACAATGGCAAGTGAACGGTGAAGCGTTTGACGCCGTTATTTGGGCTACTTCATCATCAAATGCGGCTGCAGCACTTACCCAGTATGCGCAAGCAGCTCCTGAATTAATAGCAAACTCAGTATCCCGTTGGGCTGCAACTGCCCAGGCTTTGCAGTTTGAAGCCATCGCCACCGTCTACGCATGGGCTCCTGGTGCGCGCCTGCGCCAGCCCATGCTCTCAATGCACAGCAACGCTGCCACGACCGCTACAGCAACCACAGCCGCTACCCCCGCCGCGCCCGCGCAGTTCGTCTTCGACCGCGGCCAGCTCGGCGGCCCGGCGGGCCTGTTGGCCTTCGTGGTAAGCGCCAGCAACGACGACCGCGACACCTTGCAAGCCCAGGTGCTGGCCCAAGCGCAGGCCCAACTCGGCCTGACCCTGCAGCCAGTGCAAACCGTGGTGGAAAAGCGCGCCACCTTTGCCTGCACGCCCGCACTGGTGCGCCCGCCCATGCACATCGCCCCCGGCCTGCTGGCCTGTGGCGACTATATCGACGGCCCCTACCCCGCCACACTAGAGGGTGCGGTGCGCAGCGGCTGGGCAGCGGGCAGCCACAACGCCCGCGTGTAGCAAACTGCATCTGGCATAAACCACCATGAAAACCTTGTTTAAATTTATCGCGCTCCTGGTGGCGGTGCTGGCCGCAGGCGGCTGGTACATCTATAAAAAGCAGCCCACGCGCAGCGGCTCGGTGGAGCTCAGCAACCTCAAAGCGCCGGTGAGCGTGCAGTATGACGAGCGTGGCGTGCCCCACATTCGCGCCGATAACGAGGCGGACCTGTACCGCGCACTGGGATACGTACATGCGCAAGACCGTCTGTTTCAGATGGAAATGGTGCGCCGCTTGGCTAAAGGTGAATTGGCCGAAATATTGGGCCCCAAGCTGCTAGAGACCGACAAGCTGTTTCGCACCCTGGGCATTCGGGCCTACGCCGAGCAATACGCGGCCAAAATGGACATGAGCACCCCAAGCAGCAAGGCGCTGTTGGCTTATCTGGACGGCATCAACCAGTACCAGGCTACGCACAAAGCGCCCATGGAATTTGACATCCTGCACATTCCCAAGCGGCCCTTTACGCCGGATGACACCATTGCCGTGTCAGGCTACCTGGCATACAGCTTTGCCGCAGCGTTCAAGACCGAGCCTGTCATGACTTTTATTCGCGACAAACTAGGCGTAGCCTATATGCGAGCGTTTGACATTGACTGGCATCCCGAGGGTGTGATGACCGCAACTGCGGTGTCGGCCACGTTGTCCGAACGTGATTTGCAAAGCCTGGGCCAACTGGCACGCATCAGCCAGGACGCCATGGACGCCGTGGGAGTGCCCGAATTCGAGGGCAGCAACGCCTGGGCTATCTCCGGTAGACGCACCGCCAGTGGCAAGCCACTGCTGGCGGGCGACCCGCACATTGCCTTTTCGGCCCCATCCGTGTGGTACGAAGCACACTTGAACGCCCCTGGCTTTGAACTTTACGGTCACCACCAAGCCTTGAATCCTTTGGCGCTGCTGGGCCATAACATGCAGTTTGGCTGGAGCCTGACCCTGTTCCAAAACGACGATGTGGACCTGATTGCAGAAAAAGTGAACCCCGAAAACGTCAACCAAGTGTGGTTCCAAGACGCATGGGTGAACATGACCACACGCACTGAAACCATTGCCGTCAAGGGCCAAGACCCCATTTATTTGAAGCTGCGCCAATCCCCTCACGGCCCCATCATCACCGATGCATTCAAAGAAAACTTTGGCCGCACGCCGGTCGCAATGTGGTGGGCTTTTCTGCAAACCGACAATCCGCTGTTAGACGCCTTTTACGAACTCAACCGCGCCAACACATTGGAGAAAGCCCGCGCAGCGGCTAGCAAAATTCACTCCCCAGGCTTGAACGTGGTGTGGGCCAACGCTGAGGGCGACATTGGCTGGTGGGCTGCCGCCAAGCTGCCGCAGCGCCCCGAGGGCGTGAACTCCACCTTTGTACTGGACGCCGGCAAGGGCGAGGCCGCCAAGCCAGGCTTTTATTCTTTTAATTACAACCCGCAAGAAGAAAACCCTGCGCGTGGCTATATCGTTTCGGGCAACCAGCAGCCAAAGCCTGCCAGTGGAGTTCCGGTACCCGGTTACTACAACTTGCCAGACCGTGCGCAACGGTTGGACGAAGTGTTGCGCAAACCGCAGATAAAGTGGAACAGTGCTGCCGCACAAGAATTGCAACTTGACACCAGCAATGGCTATTCCAAGCGAATTTTGAAAGACCTGCTGCCCGCGCTGGAAGCGGTGGTGACCGACCCGAATGAAAAAGCTTTCCTGGAGCCGCTGAAAAAATGGGACGGCTCCTACACCCGCGACAGCATTGCCGCCACCATATTCAGCCAGCTTATGTACGAAGTAGCAAAGGCGGCATTTGCCGATGAGCTGGGTGAAGCGCAGTTTAAAAACCTGCTTCGCACCCGAGCGCTGGAACACGCCCTGCCCTTACTCATGGCTGACACTAATTCGCCCTGGTGGGACAACGTAGACACCCCTGCCAAAGAAAACTACTTTCAAACCGCAGGCATTGCCTGGGCCAACGCGTATAAGCATTTATCGGAGCTGTATGGCTCCAGTTTGCTGGATTGGGCCTGGGGGAAGTCGCACACCCTCACCCACAACCACCCATTGGGCCAGCAAAAGCCGCTGGACAAGCTATTTAACGTAGGCCCGTTTCCGGTGGCGGGTGGTCGCGAGGTACCCAATAATTTGTCAGCGCCCATTGGCCCTGCACCATGGGCCGTGACCACGGGACCCTCGACCCGGCGCGTGATTGATTTTGCAGATGCTGCACAGGCCGTAGGGATCAACCCTGTGGGGCAAAGCGGAGTGTTGTTTGACAAACACTACGCCGACCAGGCCGAACGCTATGCCGAAGGTATTTACGTGCCGATGTACCTCAGCAAAAAAGATGTCGCCAAACACACCAAGAGCACGCTCACGCTAGAGCCTGCACCTTAGCAGGCTGCGCCAGTTCGTTACTCTGCTGCCAGCAAGTCGCAAAGCTCCAACATGCTGGTCACTGTGGCGTGGGGCTCTTGGGGCTGGCTCCAGAGGTGGTCTGCGCGGTTAACCCAGGCGGTTTGCATACCCGCATTCAGCGCGCCAATCACATCCAGATTGGCATCGTCGCCCGCATGCAATATGTGCTGCGGTTGCAGGCCCAGGCGCTGGGCGGCGGCTTCAAAAATGCGCGGGTCGGGCTTGCCCACGCCCACATCCTGCGCGTTGATGCTGGCCACAAAGTATTCGCCAATGCCAATCTTGTGCACATCCGCCGTGCCGTTGCTTAAGCCCACGATGGGGTAGCGCTGCGCCAGCCACTTCAGGCCGGGCAGCGCGTCGTCAAACAGCGTCACGTCCATGCGGGCGGCAAAAAAAACATCAAACGCGGGCTCCGCCAAGTCGGTGTCTTCACCCGCGCGCTGCAGGCCCAGGCGAATAGATTCGCGGCGCATTGCGTTCAGGTCGTGGTGCAGCTTGGGCCACTGGTCGTGCACCATGGCGCGCAACTCTTGGCGCACATGCGGGCTTTGCATCAGGTCAGCCGTGGCGGGCGCATGCAGTTGCAGCCACGCCAGCAGCCGCTTTTCAGCCCGCTCGATAGTGGGCCAAATGGGCCACAGGGTGTCGTCCAGGTCCAAGGTTATTGCCTTGATTTGCGTAATGTGCAGCATAGGTGCGGGAGAATACCGCATGCCATTTTCTAAAGAACCCCCTTACTCCCACGGCCAAGCGCCACGTACTGCCGTTTTGTGGTGCAACCTGGGCACGCCTGACGCCCCCACCACAAAGGCCGTGCGCCGCTACCTGGCTGAATTTTTAAGCGACCACCGCGTGGTAGAAATCCCTCGCCTGCTGTGGATGGTGATTTTGCACGGCATTATTTTGCGGTTTCGCCCCGCCAAATCGGCCGCCAAATACGCCAGCGTGTGGACGCCCGAGGGCTCGCCGCTCAAGGTGTGGACCGAAAAACAAAGCAAGCTGTTGCAAGGCTGGCTGGGCCAGCGCAATCACAACGTCAAAGTGCGTTGGGCCATGCGCTACGGCAGCACGTCTATCGCTTCGCAGTTAGACGCCATGAAAGCCGACGGCGTGACCCGCGTGCTGGTGGTGCCCGCCTACCCGCAATACAGTGCCACCACCACCGCCAGCGTGTTTGACGCGGTGTACACCTGGGCAGCGAAAACACGGGCATTGCCCGAGTTTCGCTTTGTCAACCATTACCACGACCATCCCGACTACATCACCTCGCTGGCGGTCAGCGTCAAGCGCTATTGGAAAGCCCATGGTCGCCCTGACAAGCTGGTGATGAGCTTTCATGGTGTACCCGAGCGCACCCTGCACCTGGGCGACCCCTACCACTGCGAGTGCTTTAAAACCGCGCGCCTGCTGGGTGAAGCATTGGGCCTGAGCAAAGACCAATACAAAGTCACTTTCCAGTCCCGCCTGGGCCGCGCCAAATGGCTGGAGCCCTACACCGAGCCCTCGTTGATTGCCATGGGCAAAGCGGGCGTGGAGCGCGTGGACGTGATGTGCCCCGGCTTTACCAGCGACTGCCTGGAGACGCTGGAAGAAATCAACATGGAAGCGCGCGAGGCGTTTCTGCACGCAGGCGGCAAAGAGTTTCACTACATCCCCTGCCTGAACGACGACCCCGAGTGGATTACTGCGCTGTGCAACATCAGCCAAAACCACCTTCAAGGCTGGAAGACACTGGAAGCGCCAGACCTGCGCGCCATGGAGGTGTCGCGCAAGGAAGCGCTGGCCTTGGGGGCTCAGCAGTAAGGTCGGACTCTTCAGGCCAACACCACTGATGGGCTCTGTTGCAGCACAGCCAATGTATTTTTCGCTGCCGCCACGCCCATGTTCACATAGGCGTCGCTGGTCACGCCGCCGATGTGTGGGCTGAGAATGAACCCGCTCTGGTTGTGAAAGATGTGCGGAGCCGCCATGGGCTCTACACAGAAGCTGTCCAGCCCCGCCATGCGCACCTGGCCGGACTGCACGGCTACCAAAAGTGCAGGTTCATCGATCAGTCCGCCGCGCGCGGTGTTCACCACGATCACACCGGGTTTGCACTGGGCAAGCGTCAGAGCATTGAGCAGACCTTTATTCTCAGGCGTCAGCGGGCAGTGCAGCGAGATTGCGTCGGCCTCGCGCCAGAGCGTATCCAAATCCACTGCGGTGACGTAGCCGGGCAGGTTCTTGGCAAACGGGTCAAAGCCGATCACACGCATGCCCATGGCATCGGCCATCTTGGCAAAGCGCAGGCCAATAGCACCCAAGCCCACCAGGCCCACGGTGCGGCCGCCCAGCTCCAGGCTTTTGTGTGTGGCCTTGTCCCAGTGGCCGTTGTGCATGCGCTGGTTCAGGTGCACCACCGACTTTGCGCAGGCCAGCAACAGGGCCAACGCATGTTCGGCCACGGCGGCGGCGTTAGCCCCAACGGCAGCGGTCACAGTGATGCCGCGCTCGGTAGCGGCCACCTTGTCAATAGTGTCAGTGCCGCTGCCGTGTTTGGAGACCACGCGCAGCGCAGGTGCCGCATCCATCACTTCGGCGTTCACGCCGCTGTAGCGCACGATGATGCCCACCGGGTTGTGCTGGCGCGCCAGCGCGGCCACGTCGGTCAGCTGCGGCGTCTTGCCAGCGAACACGACTTCGTGCTCACTCAACAAGGCCATGGCCTGGGGTGCCAAGTCGGCACCGGTCACCAGAATCACAGGGCGTGCGCTCACAGCGTCTCACCCTGTTTGAGCACACCAGCGGTCACCAGCGATGCGGTGAGCCACGCTGCGGAAGTGTTGCCTTGCTTGATCTGTTCGATCCGCTTGGCCTCGGCCCCTACCTTGTGTTCGGCCTGCGGCAGCAGTTCGGCCAACTTCTCCCGCTCGACCACGACCACGCCGTCACCATCGCCGATGATGAAGTCGCCCGCGCACACCGTCACGCCACCCACGCTGACCGGGTGACCGATGCGACCACCATTATTTTTGGTGGGGCCATTGGGGTTGGTGCCCACGGAGAAGACCGGGTAATCCATCTCGTCGATCTCCAGACTGTCGCGCACCGCACCGTCCACCACCACACCGGCCAGGCCGAGCTGACGGCAGGCGGTCATCATGATGGTGCCCATGAGCGCCGAAGTCTGGTCGCCCTTGCCGTCGATCACCAGTACATCGCCGGGTTTCGCCAACGCCATGGCGGCATGGATCATCAGGTTATCGCCCGGGCGCACCTCCACGGTAAAGGCGGGGCCAGCCACTTTCATACGCGGACGCAGGGCCTGGATGCGCCCGTGCAGTGCGCCGCGGCGACCATTGACGTCAGAAAAAATCGCGGGCTGGAACTGGGCTGCTCGCGCCACCAAATCAGGGGCTACGCGCGAAAAGTCTTTAACGATGTCAGGTTGAGACATGGGGTACTTTCAAGTGAAGGGGAATTGGCTCAATCCAGGGTGGCGCCCGATGCCTTGATGATCGGAGCCCAACGAGCGAGGTCGCTCTTGATCAAGCTACCAAAGGTCTCGGGCGAGCCGCCCAAAACGTCGGCACCTTGGTCACTGAGTTTTTGCTTTACGTCACCCGCCTGCAGTGCCTTGTTCAGCTCTGTATTCAATAGGGTGAGGACATCTTTGGGTGTGCCTGCAGGGGCGACGAAACCAAACCAGGTGATGGCCTCAAAGCCCTTGTAACCCGACTCAGCAATGGTCGGCACAGCGGGCAAGTCGTCCACGCGGGTGAGTGATGTCACGGCAATGGCCCGCATCTTGCCGTTTTTTATATGCCCAATCAGCGTGGGGACAGAGGACATGTACAACTCCACGCGGCCACTGATCACGTCGGTCGAAGCCTGGGCAGCACCCTTGTAAGGGATGTGGAGGAAATGCAAGCCTGCAGTCTTCTGAAACAACTCGCTGGCTAGATGCGCCACGGTACCGTTGCCTGAGGTGGCCATGTTCAACGAGCCTGGC
This sequence comes from Pseudomonadota bacterium, assembly GCA_041165385.1. GTDB lineage: Bacteria > Pseudomonadota > Gammaproteobacteria > Burkholderiales > Burkholderiaceae_C > Allorhodoferax. The sequence continues at coordinate 11,647 of JBEANP010000027.1, forward strand.
TTGGCCTTGCTGGCAGCTACCACGTCGGCCAGGGATTTGATGGGCGAATCCACACCCACCACCAGCACCAGCGGTGCACTGGCCACCAAGCCGATGGGGGCCAAATCCTTGACCGAGTCATACGGCATCTTGGTGTAAAGCGTCGGGTTGATCGCCAAATTGCTGGTCTGGCCTAGCGCGATGGTGTAACCGTCCGCAGGGGACTTTGCAACTGCGTCCACGCCAATGTTGCCGCCCGAACCGGGCTTGTTGTCGATGACCAGGCTCCAGCCCTTTGTTGCCTGAATTTTGTTCGCCACTTCTCGGGCAATCAGGTCAGTGCCCCCACCTGCCGGGAAGGGGACCACCACGCGGATAGGCTTGGTGGGATAGGCTTGTGCGTGGGCAGCGCCAGCGGCCAGCAACAGGCTGGCCATGGCAAGGGTTTGGCGGCGGGAAAGAGTCATGTTTGTCTCCGGGCTTTATCGTTTGAAAATGGACCGCAGCACTTTGGTTTGCGGCTGGTGCGGACTGTAATCGCGTGTTTCATTCAATACAATGCTGTTTCAACTGATGAAACCAAGTCTGGCATATGAAACAATCTGCAAAGCCTGCAACATCCCCCGATATGGCCTCCGAAGTGGTGGACAAAGAGGCCAGCACCGGCGGCGTGACCGCCGTGACGCGGGCCCTGCGCGTGCTGGAAGCCTTCGGCATGGACGACCCACAGCTCACACTTGCCGAGATGAGCCGGCGCACCGGCATGCACAAAACCACCACGTTGCGCTTGGCGCGCACGCTGGCGGCAGACAACTACTTGGTGCAAAAGGAAGATGGGAGTTGGCGCCTGGGCCGCGCAGCAGGCTGGTTAGGCGCGTGTTATCAAGCGGTGTTCGACGTGCACGAGGTGGTGGAGCCGGTGCTGCGCGCGCTGACGGTGCAAAGTGGCGAAAGTGCGTCGTTTTATGTACGCGAAGGCCAACAGCGCCAGTGCCTGGCGCGGGTGGATGGGCCCCAGACCATACGCCACCACGTGCGCGTGGGCATTGGCCTGCCGTTGGAGTTGGGTGCGCCGGGGCGCGTCATCTTGGCATTCTCAGGGGAGCCGGGTGAGCCCTACGAATCGATTCGCCAGCGCGGTTTTCACCTGTCTATGGGAGAACGTGAAGCCGAGGTATCCAGCGTATCAGCACCGGTGTTCGGGCTGCATTGGCGACTACTGGGATCGGTCTGCATTTCGGGGCCAACTGCGCGACTGCCCGAGTCGCGATTACTGGAAATGGCACAGACCGTTATGAGTGCCGCCAACCAGTTGTCGTATGCCATCGCTGGCGGAAGCAAAGCCATGAACAATGGATTGGCACGCGGCGCAGCGACTTGGCATCCATAAATCGAGATTTCTCGACTAATTTCATTCGCATCGTGGTCAGAAGCAAGGCAAAATTTACATCTGAAGTGCTATTCACTTTATAGCTACTAACGCAGACTAAACAGGGGCTACAGCCCTATTCTTCATATAATTCCAAGGGTAGACCGTCAGGGTCTGCAAAGAACACAAACCGCTTTCCAGTGGTTTCGTCGACGCGCACGTCTTCTACGGCGATACCCATAAATTCCAGCTTAGCTTTGCAGGCATCCACGTTCTCAACCACAAACGCCAAATGGCGCAGGCCTTGGGCTTCGGGGTACGAGGGCCTGGCAGGAGCGCCGGGGAACGAGAAAAGTTCGATCTGGCCACCATCGGGCAGCGCTAAATCGAGTTTGTAGGAATTGCGCTGAACCCGAAAATTTTCTGCCAACACACGCAACCCCAAGCACTCCACATAAAAGCGTTTGGAGGCGACGTAGTCAGCGCAAATGATGGCTGCGTGGTGTATTCGTTTGAGCATGGATGAAATTATCGACCCATGCCAACTGCTGTGGCACGTTTAGCGCAGGTGCATGGCCGCAACCGGGCACCTCCACCACTGTGAGCAGCCCCGCAGCCCCAGGACCGCGTTCGCGCATGGCCTGCAGAGTGTCCGGCAACAACAGGTCGGAATCCTGCCCCCGCAGACACAGCACCGGCACCTTGATGGCATCAAAATGGTCCCAGATCAGATAGTCATCTGGGTGGCTGATGAATTGCTCCACCATCGCCGGGTCGTAGTGCGGGGTCACGCGGCCATCGGGCAGGCGGCGCGTGGAGGTCTCGGTCAGGCTGCGCCACTGTGCGTCACTCAGCCAGCCATAGGGTTTGTAGACCTGACGGAAAAAACTCTCCAGCTCCGTCACTGTGGCAAACGCAGGCGGGCTGCCCGCATACGACCGGATGCGCTCTATGGCTGCTTGCGCCAGTTGCGGCCCGTTGTCGTTGAGCGTGAGGCTGACAATGCGCTCACCCATAGCTGGCTCAAACAAACCCGACGCGCACACCGTGCCAATGGCCCCGCCCATGGACGTGCCCACCCAATGCGCGCGTGCGATGTTCAATTGGTCGAACAAATCTGCTGCCATGCGGGCGTAAAACCGCAGGCAATATTCTTCCTTGGGCTGCGTGCTCCATTGGCTCAAACCCCGACCTAATGTATCGGGGCAAATCACGCGGTAACGGTCGCTCAAATGCGCGGCCAGCGCGTCCATATCGCGACCGGTGCGTGCCAGACCGTGCCAGGCGATGACCACCGGTGCATCGGCTGCACCCCACTCGGTGACGTGCATTTCGTAGCCCGAGCAGGGGATGTAGCGCGACGTTCCTTGTGCCGTAGTGCTCATGTTTTGCTCCCTGCGCGCAAGCGCCCTACCACCCCGGTGGGAAAGTAATACACGCTCAAAACAAACAGCAGGCCCAGCCACAGCAACCAGCGGTCAGGCGACAACAATGCCGACAACCACGGCAAGCTGCTGGCGGCCTCGCTGCCCACACGCAACAGGTCTTGCAAATAACTTTGCGCCACCAGAAACAACGACGCACCGATGATGGCCCCGTACATGGTGCCCATGCCACCGATGACGACGATGAGCAGCACGTCCATCATGATCTCGAAAGACAGCGAGGTGTCCGGCCCGTTGTAGCGCAGCCAGAGCGCTAACATGGCACCGGCCATGCAGGCAAACAGCGCCGACAAAATGGCCGATGTGGTGCGGTACACCACCACACGGTAGCCAATGGCCTCGGCACGGAACTCGTTCTCGCGAATGGCCTGCAGCACGCGGCCAAACGGAGAGTTGACGATGCGCAGCAGCGCGAGAAACAGCACCACCGCCACCTCGAATAGCAAGTAATAGCACAACAGCCGCCCGTCGAGCGACACACCCAAAAACGGTGTTTCGCTGAACTCATAGCTGGGCGACAAAATCTCGGGCACCTTGAAGGTAAGCCCGTCTTCACCCCCAGTGAACTCGTGCAACTGCGACGCCAGCGTAAGAAACGCCGAGGCCACGGCCAGCGTGATCATGGCGAAGAAGATGGCCCGCACCCGCAGTGAGAACAAGCCCACCAACAGTGCCAACCAAAACGACAAAACCAACGCCCCGCCCAGCCCCACAGCCAAGGCCGCCCAAGTCGGGCCCATTACCGTGGTGGCAATGGCAATGCCATAGGCTCCGATACCAAAAAACATGGTGTGGGCAAAACTGACGATGCCGGTGTAGCCCAGCAGCAGGTCAAAGCTGGCCACCAGCACAATGAAGACCAGCACTTTGGCCGCCACGTTAAGCGCCTTGACGCCGGGGAAGATGAACGGCGTCAACGCCAGCGCGGCCACCAGCAGCACCAGTAAAAGGGTCAGCCAGCGGCTGCGCGGCAGGTCTGCGGAAAGAATGCGATTAAGCATGGTGAAGGTCTCCTGCCGGGCCGCCCCAAGGGAGACCAGTCCCCTCGGGGGACAGCGAATACACGAAGTGATGAGCGTGGGGGGTCATATCGTTTAACGGTTGGCCACGGGGTACACCCCCTGCGGACGCCACATGAGGATGGCAACCATCAAAGCGATGTTGGAAAACAGCGCTACCTTAGGGGCCAAAAACCCGGTGTAGTTGGCCATCAGGCCCACCAGCAAGGCACCGATCAGCGCCCCGCCTGTAGAGCCCAGCCCGCCGATGATGATGACGATAAAAATCAGCACATTCACCTGCGCACCCATCTGCGGCGTGACCGTCTGCTGGTACAGCCCCCACATGACACCGCCCAACCCGGCCAGC
>JBEANP010000028.1:0-15584 GCA_041165385.1 Pseudomonadota bacterium
AGGCAACAGCTCGCAAACCTCCGACGGTGCAGGCGCGTTGATTTTGGTCAGCGAAAAAGCCCTCAAGCAATACGGCTTGACCCCATTGGCCCGCTTTGTGAGTTACGCGTCCAAAGGAGTGCCGCCCAGCATCATGGGCATCGGGCCGATTGAGGCGATTCCTGCGGCGCTGCGTTATGCGGGCCTGAAGCAGGACGACATTGATTGGTTCGAACTAAACGAGGCGTTTGCAGCCCAGTCGCTGGCAGTGATCAACACGCTAGGGCTGGACATTGCCAAGGTCAACCCCATGGGAGGCGCCATTGCTCTGGGCCACCCCTTAGGTGCGACCGGCGCCATGCGCTCGGCCACGGCCATCCATGCGCTGCAACGCAATAAGCTGAAGTACGCCATGGTCACCATGTGCGTGGGCATGGGGCAGGGCGCCGCCGGTATTTTCGAGCGGGTGTAATGCCGCACGTCTTTGATGACGCGATAGCGCTCAAGGCGCAAGCCGACGGCACTTGGCTGGGCCACACCAGCGCGCCCTACGCCAATATGGTGGGCCCGTTTGGTGGCATCACCACGGCGCAGGCGCTTAAAGCTGTGTTGTTGCATCCCGATCGCTTGGGCGATCCGGTATCGCTCACGGTCAATTTTTGCGCTGCGCTAGCCGATGGTCCCTTCGTTGCCTTGGCCCGTGCAGCGCGCACCAATCGCTCCACGCAGCATTGGGTGATTGAACTGCAGCAAGCCGGCCAGGCCGTGTTCACCGCCACCGCAGTGACGGCGGTGCGGCGCGATACCTGGAGTCTGGACGAAGAGCACATGCCCGATTGCCCCGTGCCAGCACAGGTGCCCTTGCGAACTTCCGGCGCGCCCATGGCATTTGTAAAACGCTACGAGCAGCGCTTTATCACCGGCGACCTACCCGCTGTATGGGACGGCAGCGGCGACCACAGCCTGACGCAAATGTGGGTGCGTGACAACCCACCACGCCCGCTGGACTTTGCTTCGCTGGCTTGTATTTCTGACATCTTCTTTCCGCGCATCTTTAGCCGCCGCGCCAAGCTGGTTCCTGCGGGCACCGTGTCCATGACCATTTATTTCCATGCCAGTGCTGCGCAGATTGAAGCCACCGGCACCAGTTATCTGTTTGCGCAAGCCCGCGCGCAGGCCTTTCGCAACGGCTTTTTTGATCAGACCAGCCAGCTGTGGAATGAAGCCGGAGTGCTGCTGGTGACCACGCACCAGATCGTGTATTACAAAGAGTGATTCAATTCATCACTTCCAAAAATTACGGAGACACCCCCATGCAAGACATCCTGATCGATACCACCGATGGCATTACAACCATCACGCTGAACCGTTTTGAGAAAAAGAACTCGTTCACCTCGGCCATGTACGCTGCCTGTGCCGAGGCGCTCGAAGCGGCTCGCACGGATGCGGCTGTACGCGTGGTGGTGTTTCAGGGGCACGCCACGATTTTTAGCGCTGGTAACGACATCAGCGACTTTTTAAGTAAGCCGCCCAGCACTACCGATGCCCCGGTGTTCCATTTTCTGCGTGGCTTGGCCACCTTTCCCAAGCCTATCGTTGCAGCGGTCAGCGGCCCGGCGGTGGGAATTGGCACCACCATGCTGTTCCATTGCGACCTGGTGTACGCGGGCGACAACGCGGCGTTCTCCATGCCGTTTGTGAATTTGGGCGTGTGTCCCGAGGCAGGTTCTAGCCTGCTGGTGCCCGCCATGCTGGGCTACCACCGCGCGGCAGAGGCTTTGCTGATGGGCGAACCCTTCATGGCCGAGGCCGCGTTGGAAGTGGGGCTGGTCAACCGCATCGTGCCCCCCACCGAGGTCAATGGCGTGGCCCAAGCCCAAGCCCGCAAGCTGGCTGCCAAGCCGATGTCGTCATTGCTGGAAACCAAACGCCTGATGAAACATGGCCAAATGGCCGACGTATTGGCACGCATTGACGAAGAGGCGGTGAGCTTTGGGCGCATGCTGACCGAGCCCGCATCGCGTGAGGCCTTTACCGCTTTTATGGAAAAGCGCAAGCCTGATTTTTCCAAGGTGTAATGCCTTGCCGGGATTTGAAAAATTAGGGCGAAATATGCCTTTAGCCCACGTGTGGATTGCGCAAGCAGCTATTATTTGTATAGCATTTTTGTTGCCCTTGTGGGTCGCAGCCAATCCCTATTACGATCCTGGCAAGCCGCACCACACGCCAGACGGGTTTCAAAACAACTACAGCGGGGCAGTGAATAAGCCATTTTCTGACTTGCTGCGCTGGCAGTGGGGTGCTATGCGGGATGGCCTGCCCAAACCACCGCAGCAGCCCACACCTTCCGTGCCCGCAGACCTGGCCCGCATCCACAGTTACCAACGCAGTGGGGTCGATAGCGTAGCGGGCAGTTCGCCGTCTTCCCCGGCCATTACTTGGATCGGGCACGCCAGCGTGTTGGTGCAGGCCGGTGGTCTGAATGTGTTGACCGACCCGGTGTTTAGCGAGCGGGCGTCGCCGGTGCAAATCGTCGGACCCAAGCGCGCACTGCCGCCCGGCGTGGCGCTGCAGGCGCTGCCGTCCATTGACGTGGTGGTGATTTCTCACAACCACTACGACCACCTGGACCGCTCCAGTGTGGCGGAATTGGACTACAAAGCGCTTAGCGAAGGTGGCAGCACCTTGTTTTTGGTGCCTCTTGGACAAAAGCCCTGGTTTGATGACCTTGGAATTCGCCATGTGGTGGAGCTGGACTGGTGGCAAAAACACACAGTGCGCGGTGTGGATTTTTACCTCACCCCCGTGCAGCACTGGTCCGCTCGCGGCGTGGCAGACCGCAGCAAAACGCTGTGGGGCGGTTGGTCGGTGTTTGGTCAAGACCTGCATTGGTACTTTGGTGGCGATGCCGGGTTCAGCAAAGACATAGCGGACACCCGCACACACTTTAGAACGCGCCAGACAGCAGCGCTGGGCGGCGGGTTTGATGTGGCGCTGATTCCTGTGGGTGCGTATGAGCCGCGTTGGTTCATGCGCGAACAGCACATGGACCCCCAGGAGGCCGTGCAGGCGCATCTTGACCTTGGAGCCAAGCGTAGCGTTGGTATTCATTGGGGCACATTTGCCCTGACCGACGAGCCGCTGGACCAGCCGCCGCACGACTTGGCACAGGCCAAGGGCGCGCGTGGTTTGGGCGAGGAAGATTTTTTTGTGATGAAGGTCGGGGAGACGCGTGAGGTGCCGCCCCGGCCGGCGTTGCCCGCTGCGCAAGCGGCCATGTCTAGTCGCCCAGCACCTTAGCGCGGCCCTTCTTGATCTCGCCACGTTGCGCTTTGCCTTCAATGCGCCGGCGTTTGGAGGCATATGTAGGTTTGGTTGCCCGGCGCACCCGGGGCGGCACGGCCACGCTGTTCACCAACTCATGTAGGCGTGCAAAAGCGTCCAGCCGGTTCATGTCCTGGGTGCGGTGCTGCTGGGCTTTGAGAATCAGCACGCCGTCTTGGGTGATACGGCTGTCGCGCAGGGCCAGTAATCGCTCTTTCACCCCGTCGGGAAGCGACGAGGCCACAATGTCAAAGCGCAAGTGGATGGCGCTGGACACCTTGTTGACGTTTTGCCCACCTGCGCCTTGCGCACGGATGGCCGTGACTTCGACTTCATTTTCCGCAATGGTGATGGGTGTGTGCATGCTGCTGTATTAAACTGCAAGCACCCTCAACTCAGGAGCCCGTTATGGCCAAAGGTGATCAAAAATCCAACAAGGAATCCAAGAAACCCAAGAAGGACACTTCGCCTCCCAAGCCACCTGTGGCAGGCGGCTTTGAGCCCGTGCGCGCCACCATCACCACATCGGTGATTCCACGCGGAAAGCTTAAAAACAAATAGGGTTGCATGCCTAAAACTCCTGTTGCGTCCACGATAGAGGCGCTCATTGCGTTTGAGCCCGAATTCATTGCGGGTTTAACCCGCATCTTTGAAGAATCCATTGTGTTCAACACCGTTTTGGGCCTCAAAATTGCATCCATCACACCCCAGCGTGTCACCGCGCACATCGCCATGCGCCCGGATTTGGTGGGGCATTTCAGCCATAACCGCATCCACGGTGGTGTGATCAGTGCCGGGCTCGACGCCATGGGTGGCTTGGCGGTCATGGCCGCGATTGGCGCACGCCACATGGACGAACCCCCAGCGCAACGATTGCACCGCTTTGGCAAGCTCGGGACCATCGATTTGCGCATTGACTACTTGCGCCCCGGCATCGGAGAACGCTTTGAGTTGCGCGCCGAAGTCATGCGCTTGGGTTCGCGCGTGGCGTCCACACGCATGGAGTTTTTGGGGGCGGATGGCAAGCTTTTGTCTACCGGCGCAGCTGCGTATATTGTTTCTTGAAGTGCTAAAAAATAGCCAGCTATACATGTAGCAGCGCAAAAAGCTCGTTGCGAAAGTGAATGCCCATGCGTGCGAATGCGCGGTTGCGGTAGGTCTTGATGGTGGGTAGGCTCAAGCGCAAATCGCTGGCGATGCCGTCGTGGGTCATACCCATCACAATGCGCGCGCACACCTCAATTTCACGTACCGTTAGCCCAAGTTGAAGGTGGGTGAGTTTGCGTGACCAGACGGCAAGCGACGCATTGGCATGGGGCTGCCGTGGCGGGTTCAGTGTGATCTGCTTTTGGGCCAACGCAAGCAGCCCCGATGCCACTTGCCCAAAGTCGTTTAGCTGGCTGTCCCTGAACGGGACTTGGTGCGTATGCCGATAGAAGTTAATGGCAAATACCGAGGCTGCTTCTTGCCGCACCACAGACACGCGCTCTGCTACGCCGTGGGCCTCGTACACCCGCGTGCGGTGTTCTATGGGGGCCTCTTGCGCGGTGATGTGGCAAATCATCAAGCGGCTGTCGGTGGACTCCTGTTGCATCAGGGTGCGGTCGTTTTGTTGGGGTCCTGACATATAGGCCCGCCAGCAGTCGCGCGTGGTGTCGGGCACCCCAAGACTGGCTGACATATACAGGCGCGGCGCGCAGCCGCTGCCAGTTTGGTAAATGGAATACGAGGCAGCGGGTACTACCGGCTGCAGGCATTGCAACAAGGTGTGCTCGAACGCGGGCTCACCAATGGTCGCGATCAATCCCTCCACCACCTGAAAGGCGGCGTTGCTGTGCTGGGGAGTCCATTGGCGCATAGGAGATTAGGGTTTTCCCGTCATCTTATGGGATGACGCAGTGCGTTGCTATTTGGGAATACCCTTGCCGCCATGTCTTCAACATCCCCCCCCAGTCTTCAATGGTTTGCCGATCTTTCGGTGCAAGTGGCCGCCCCGCTAGAGGTCGGCAAAACCGTGCACGGGGTGCGTCGCCTGATCCCCATCTTGGGCGGCACGGCGCAAGGCCAGGGCTGGTCGGCCCGCGTGATGCCTGGCGGTGCAGACTTTCAGCTGCTGGTCAACGACCGCCTGGCCGAGCTGGATGCCCGCTATGTGCTGGAGACCGATGCCGGTGATTTGATTTACGTGCAAAACCGCGCCGTGCGCGCTGCTGCACCCGAGGTGATGGCCCGGCTGGTGCGCGGTGAGGTGGTAGACCCACAGCTGGTGTATTTCCGCTGCGCACCCAGTTTCGAGACCGCCAGTGCGTCGCTGGCCTGGATCAGCGAGCGCCTGTTTGTCGGCACTGGCGTGCGTCACCCAGACCGCGTGGCCATGCAATTTTTTGAAGTGAACTGACTTTTATGAAAACCACCCTTGAGGAACAACACACCATGAAACCCACAATCCGTATGTCCGCCCCCACTATGACCCGTCGCCTTGCTGTGGGCGCATGCCTCGTTGCAGCTGCCTGGTCCGGCGCAGTGCAAGCGCAGGCCACGTACCCCACGCGCCCCGTGCGCCTCATTGTTGGTTTCCCCGCCGGGTCGGGCCCCGACATCGTGGCCCGCATCCTGGCGCAAAAGCTGTCGGAAGCGTGGGGCAATATGGGCGTGATGGTGGACAACAAACCCGGCGCCGGCGGCCTGATTGCGGCCACCGAAGCCGCCCGTGCCACGCCCGATGGCTACACCCTCATGTTGGGTGAGACCGGCCAGCTCAGCATTGCACCCAGCAGCTACAACAAGCTGCCCTACGACCCGGTAAAAGACTTTTCCCCGGTCAGCCAGGTGGTGAGTGCCGACTTTGTGCTGCTGGTAAATCCGCAAAAAGTGCCGTCTAAAAACGTGAAAGACTTTGTGGCTTGGTCACAGCAGCAGCCCAACGGCCTGTTCATGGCCACGTTTGGTGCGGGCACACCGGGGCACTTTGGTGCCTTCATGTTTGGTGACGCTGTCAAGGTCAAGCCCGAAGCCGTGCACTACAAGTCCACCGGCGATGCATTGGGCGGCTTGTTCAGTGGCGACACCCAGGGCGTGTTTGCCAGCGTAGGCCTGGCTGCGCCCAATGTAAAAGCGGGCAAGCTGGTGGCCCTGGGCTCCACCGGTGCCACACGCACCAGTGCTTTGCCCGATGTACCCACCATCAAAGAGCAGGGCTATAGCAACCTCGAATTCAGCTCGTGGTTTGGCGTGGTGGCCCCCAGCAAAGTGCCTGCCGACATCGTGGCAAAAATCAGTGCCGACATTCAAAAGATTGTGAAATCGCCCGAGGGCAAAGCCAAGCTGGAAGACGCCGGTTTCCGTGCGACGGGCACCACGCGTGAAGAGTTCACCCGCATCATTGCTGCTGACACCGTGACCTGGGGCAAGGCTGTGGCCGCCACCGGTTTCAAGGCCGATTGAGCAACGTTTTTTCTGATGGCCCAAGGGGGTTCTGTATGGTTTCAGTGAAGTCTTCGGCTGCAGTCATGCACCGCAGTGTCAAAGTGGCATGCGTTGCATCGGCGGTGGCGGCCTTGATGGCCTGCAGCACGTTGCAGACTGCAGCACCGCCCGTGCTCAAGCCCGCAACCGGGGCCAATTTGGCCGCTTGTGCAGCCTTGGCGTCCACGTTGAAATTGGACAACACCCGCATTGACTCGGTGGCCGATGTGGCTGCGGGCGCACTCAAGCTGGGCGAGCGGTCTGTGGCCGCGCATTGCTTGGTCAAAGGCCGCATGGCCGAGCGCAAAGGCGTTGATGGGCGTGACTACGCCATCGGCTTTGAGATGCGCTTGCCGCTGGCGTGGAACGGGCGCTTTTACTACCAAGGCAACGGTGGTTTGGATGGCGCGGTGTTGCCTGCCCAGGGTGCCTTAGGTGGCGGGCCGTTGACGGGCGCGCTGATGCAAGGCTTTGCCGTGATCAGTTCCGACGCGGGGCACACGGGCGCACAAACCACGGTGTTTGGTTTGGAGCCCCAGGCCCGGCTGGACTACGGCTACCAGGCGGTAGAAAAACTCACGCCCATGGCCAAGCAACTGATTGCGCAGGCCTATGGCAAGGCACCTGAGCGCTCGTATATCGGCGGCTGCTCCAACGGCGGGCGACACGCCATGGTGGCCGCTACGCGCCTGGGCGACCAGTACGACGGCTACTTGGTCGGCGCACCGGGTTACCGCTTGCCCTATGCAGCACTGGCCCAGCTATGGGGCGCGCAGCAATGGGCGCGTGTGGCCACTGCGGGCGCCACCATCAAGCACCCGATGAACCCGAATGCAACGCTGGCCGATTTGGGCACTGCGCTGACCGCGCAAGAGCGCCAAACCGTGGCCAACGCTGTGCTGCAGAAATGCGATGTGCTGGACGGCGCTGCGGACGGCATGGTGCAAGCCACCCAGGCCTGCCAGGCGGCATTCAGTGTGCAAAACGATGTCAAAACCTGTGTCGCTGAGCGCAACGGAAGTTGCCTGACGCAAGTGCAAAAAACCACCCTGGCCTCAGTTTTTGCAGGTGGAAAAATGGCCAACGGCCAAGCCATCTATTCCAGCTTCCCGTTTGATGTGGGCGTGGCAGGCAGTAACTGGGCGCAATGGAAGTTTGTGAACGCGCTGGCGCTGGACCCGTTGGCCATTGGCACCGTGTTCAGCGTGCCACCGGGCCCGGTGGACCCGCTCACCGACAACGTGGATGCGCGCTTGCCCCTGTTCTCGGCCACCAACGCGGCCTACCGCGAATCGGGCCTGCAACTCATGCTGCCGGTGGGCCAAGACAACCCCACCAACCTTGCACCGCTGCGCGCCCGTGGTGCCAAGATGGTGCTGTACCACGGCGTGAGCGACCCGATCTTCTCGGCCGAAGACACGCGCCAATGGATGGAGCGCCTGGGCAAGGCCGGGGTCAACCCGTCTAACGACTTTGCGCGTTACTTTCCACTGCCGGGCATGAACCATTGCAGTGGCGGCCCGGCCGCTGACCAGATGGATTTGCTCACGCCCTTGGTGCAGTGGGTGGAGCAGGGTGTTGCGCCGCAGGCCGTGGTGGCTGGCGTGCGCGGCGCGGGCAACGCCGGTGGTGTGAATGCAGAGCTGCCCCAAGGCTGGGCACCCACACGCAGTCGCCCCCTGTGTGCCGCTCCCACCGTTGCCACCTACAGCGGCAGCGGCTCTGTGGAAGACGCCAAGAACTTTGTCTGCAAATAAATAGAAGCAACAGTAGAAAGCATGGCTATGCGTTTATCCCACTCTTTGCGCCCTGGCTCTGTGCGTTGTGTAGCGGCGCTGGCCCTCCTTGTGATTGGCAGTGCCGCCGGTGCCCAAACCACCGACTGCACTGGCTTTGCCGCACTAGCACCGGTGGGCATTAAGCTGCAGACCGAACTGGTGCCCGGCGATGCCGTGCGCCCGCCCGGCGCGACCACGGGCCCGCTGCTGGTGGCGCACTGCAAGCTCAGCGGACGCATGGGAGAGCGCATGGGGCAAGACGGCAAGCCCTACTACATAGGTTTTGAGATGCGCCTGCCTACGCAGTGGAACGGGCGGCTGCTGTACCAAGGCGGTGGTGGCAATGACGGCGTGGTGCGCCCGGCCGTAGGGCCGCAGGCAGCACCCGGCTATGCACTCAACCGCGGCTTTGCAGTAGTCACCACCGATGCGGGCCACCAAGGCCCAACGGCAGACTTTGGCTTTGATCCAATCGCCCGCGTCGACAACGCCTACAACGCGCACGACAAAGTGGCCGTTGCCGCCAAGGACTTGATCCAGCGCTTTTACGCCAAGCCCGCCGACCGCTCTTACTTCATCGGTTGCTCCGGCGGTGGTCGCCAGGCCATGATGTTCACCCAGCGCTTTCCCAGCTATTTCGACGGCGTGATTGCCATGGCCCCGGCCATGCGCGTATCTAAAGGAGCCACCATTGCCGCTGCGTGGGACACGCAGGCATTACAGGCTGTGGCGCCTGCGGGCGACGACGGCAAGCCGGTGTTGAGCAAAGCACTCTCAGACGGCGACTTGGGCCTGCTGCGCAAAAGTATTCTGGATTCGTGCGACGCGCAAGATGGCGTGGCCGACGGCTTGGTGTCTCACCCCGCTGCCTGCAAATTTGATGTAGCCAGTTTGCGATGCAAAGGTGCTAAAGACGACAGCTGCCTGGCACCCGCCCAAGTAAATGCGTTGCAAAAAATGTTCATCGGCGCCAAAGACGCTGCAGGCAAGCCGCTGTATTTCTCGTGGCCGTGGGACCCCGGCATGGGCCACCCGCAGAACGACTGGCGCGGCTGGAAGCTGGGCAACGCACCCGGTAGCAAAGCCAACTCGCGCCATGTGTTTTTGATGGAAGACGCGTTGCAGGGCTACTTCGTCACACCGCCCGACCGCAGCTTGAGCATCTACCAGTTTGACTTTGACCGCGACCCCCAGCGCATGGCCGCACACGCTTGGATGTTCAACACCGCCGACGACGTGAAGCTCAGCGGGTTTCAGGCGCGCAACGGCAAGCTGCTGTTCATCCACGGCATGGCCGACCCCATCTTTTCACCGCACGAAATGGTGGACTACTACCAGCGTCTGCAGGCTGAAAACGGCGCCAAGACCAGCGATTTTTCGAGGCTCTTTTTGGCACCGGGCATGGGCCACTGCCAAGGCGGCGCGGCCACCGACAGCATCGACGGGCTAGGTGCTTTGGTGGACTGGGTTGAGAAAGGCAAAGCCCCCGAGCAACTCAACGCCAGCGGCACCAGCGTGTTCCCTGGGCGCACCCGCCCGCTGTGCGCCTACCCCCAACATGCGCATTACAAAGGCACTGGTGACGTTGAGCGTGCGGAGAACTTTTTATGCAAAGAATAGGCCTGTAGCGGCCGTGCAGACTGCGTAAACAGCTATCAAAGTTATAGCGTTTTTGAACGGGTTAGGTGGGTACTTGCGCTAACCGTGCTGAGCCGCCTCTTGGTGCAACCATGTCAAAAACGCCTCCACGGGTTTGCGCTTGGAATGACGCGGCGGGTACACCGCAAAGTGGGCTTTTACTTTGATTGCCATGTCAATCGAAAACACAGGACGCAGTTTCTTTTCGGAAAGATGCAAGTTGGCTATGGTGGTGCTTTCCAGCGCGACACCCAAGCCTTGGGTGGCTGCATCCAGCGACATTTGTGCTCTGTCGAATTTGACTGCATACCGCTCGGGCGCACGCAGGTTGGTAAATTCATTGAACCAGTTGGACCACTGGACCACGCTCACATTGCTTTGTATCAGTGGAACATCGAGCAACTGTTCTGGTTTACGCAGCCGATGTTCTTTGATAAATGAAGGGCTGGCGAGCGGAACAATGCACTCTTCGAAGAGGGGCTCCACCACCAAATCAGGCCATTGTGGAATGCCGTACCGAATGTCGATGTCGGCCTGGCCCAGTGCGAAGTCACTCGGTGTGTGGGCTGCTGACAGATTGAGTGAAATATCCGGGTACGCAGTTGCAAATGCGCGTATGCGCGGCAATAGCCACAGGCTGGCGATGCTGGGTGCAGAGTGCACATAAAGACTGTTGCTCACACCTTGGCGCAAGTCTTCGCTGGCCGCGGTAATCGCGATCAACGCGCCGCTGATTCGCGTGAGGTATTGCTCACCCGCAGTGCTCAGCTTGACCCCATGTGCGCTGCGCTCGAACAGGCGCACGCCCAAGTGTTGTTCCAGCTTGGCAACCTGATGGCTGACGGCTGACGCTGTGAGGTGCAATTCATTGGCAGCCAGACCAAAACTTCGACGGCGCGCGACCGACTCAAAGGCCTGCAGGTGGGTGGTGGGTGGAAGACTGGCCATAGGGTGAACCCCGGTATCAAATTAATAATTGTCATCTTAGACTGATAAATCATCGCTTGTCATCAAGTTAAGGCAAATCCAGAATCCGCTCACACCAACCACAGCGAGATTTCAACCATGCTCTTGAAAGACAAAGTAGCCGTTATTACCGGCGGTGCAGGCCTGAATGGTCTGGGCTACGCCACCGCACGCCAGATGGCAGCCCAAGGCGCCAAAGTCGTGATCCTGGATCTGGAGCGCGCCAAGCCTGCAGACGCTGCTGCGCAATTGGGCGCAGAGCACCTGGGACTGGTCGCAGACGTGACTAACAAAGCGCAGTGCGAAGCTGCAGCTGCAGCGATCGTCAGCAAGTACGGTCAGATTGATATTTTGGTGAACAACGCAGGTATCACCCAACCTGTGAAGACGCTGGAAATCACCGGCGCGGATTACGACCGCATTCTGGATGTGAGCCTGCGCGGCACGCTGTATATGTCGCAAGCTGCGATTCCTGCCATGCGCAAACAGCAGTCCGGCTCCATCATTTGTATTTCGTCGGTTTCCGCGCAGCGCGGCGGCGGCATTTTCGGTGGCCCGCATTATTCCGCCGCCAAAGCGGGCGTGTTGGGCCTGGCGCGCGCCATGGCACGCGAGTTCGGGGGGGACGGTATTCGCATTAACTGCATAACCCCCGGCTTGATTGAAACCGACATCACCCAGGGCAAGCTGGACGACGCCAAGAAGGCGGAGATTTCCTCCACCATCCCGCTGGCCCGACTGGGCCGTGCGAGCGATGTAGCCGGAGCCTGCGTATTTCTGGCCAGCGACTTGTCTGCCTATTGCACCGGCATCACGCTGGACGTCAATGGCGGCATGCTGATTCACTAAACTTTTCTATCACTACAACAGGAGACAACCATGACACGTTTTTCAACTTTCCGCCGTGCCGCGCTGGTCACTGCCATGCTGGGGTTTGCGGGTCTTGCCGCAGCGCAGCCTGTCGTCAAACTCACACTAGGCCACGGCGCAGCACCTGGCAACCCAAGGCACGAAGCGTCGGTCAAGTTTGCAGACCTGGTCAAAGCCAAAACCAGCGGACGTGTGGAGGTGCAAATTGCACCGTCCGCCCAGCTGGGCGACGACGCAGCCATGGTGACCGCCTTGCGCACGGGGGCGCTGGATATGTCGGCCAATTCGCAAGGGGCGGTTGCCAATGCCGTGGCGGAATATGCGGCGTACGGCATGCCATTTATGTTTTCTACACCAGCCCAGGCTTTCAAGCTATTGGATGGCCCGTTAGGCAAAGAGCTGGCTGACAAATCAGCGGAAAAGGGAATGGTTGTTTTGGGATATTGGGACAACGGCATTCGCCACATGACCAATAGCAAACGCCCGATTACCAAGGTCGAGGATATGAAAGGACTGAAGATGCGCACACCGCCAGATGCAGTGCTGGTCGACATCATGCAGGCGCTGGGTGCAGAAGCACAGCAGATCAAATTCTCGGAGTTGTATGTGGCCTTGCAGCAGGGTGTGGTCGATGGCCAAGAGAACCCACTGGTGAATATCCACGCTAGCAAGTTGTATGAAGTGCAAAAGCACTTGGCGCTCACCAGCCACATGTTTCAGATGACGCCATTTTTGATGAGCAAGCGCACCTGGGATCGACTGTCCGAAGCCGACCGTAAAGCCATTCAGGAAGCCGCCGCTGACGCCACCGCTTTGCAACGCAAGATGTCGCAAGACGCCGATGACAAGCTGCTGGCCGACCTCAAAGCGGCAGGTGTGCAGGTCACTACGGTAGACAAGGCCATGTTTGCCAAAGCCACGGCCAAAGTAGACGACAAATGGTTGGCTACACCCATTGGGCCCTACCTTAAGAAGGTCATTGCGGCAACGCGTTGATACGGGAGTAAAGCCATGAACTTCCTAGAACGCAGCATTGCAGTCCTATGCCAAGTGCTGGTTTGGGTCAGCACTGTCGTCATCTTCGCAATCTTGGTGGCCAACACCATATTGCGCTACGTCACAGGGTCCAGCCTTCAATGGGCGAATGAAGTGCCTGAGTTGCTGTTTCCGTGGTTGGTCATGGCGGGGGTAGTGTTGGCGGCCCTGCATGGCGCACACATCACCACCAGCTTTTTGATGGAAAAGCTATCCATGGCTGCGCGCCGTGCGGTGGGCGTTCTGGGCTGGTTGGTGGTGTGCGGGCTGTATGCCACGTTGACAGTGGCCACCTACCGAATGCTTGAAATTGTCCACGATGAAAAATCACCCATCTTGCAGATCCCTGGGTCTGCCACCTATGCGTGTGTGATGTGCGGCATGGCCATGCTTTCTGTGCTGGCGGTCATCTCTGCCTGGCGCGCATTCCATGCAGACGAGGTTCCCGTCGATCCGGACGCCGTTCCAGTGGCCCATTGGTAAGCAGGAGAACCCCATGACCGCACTTATCCTTTTTGTATTTCTCGGCGCTGCCGTTATCGCCATACCCATCGCACATGCGCTGCTGGTGTCCGCCATGGCCGCTGCTGCGCTCTCGGACCGTGTACCGCTTGACCTGTTGGTGCAACAAATGGTGGCCCAGGTTCAGAGCTTTCCGCTGATTGCCATTCCGTTCTTTATGTTGACAGGTTCCCTCATGATGGGCGGACGTTTGGGCGAGGCGTTGATTGGTGTTTTGTCCACCATGATTGGTCGCTTTCATGGCGGCCCCGGCCAGGTGGGTGTTCTGTCATCCACCATCTTTGGTGGTGTGTCGGGGTCGGCGGTTGCCGATGCTTCCGCTATCGGCTCGTTGCTGATCCCGTGGCAAAAGCGCCTGGGTTACCCCCCTGCGTTTTCAGCCGCTACGCTGGCCGCAGCTGCCACGATTGACATCCTGATTCCGCCCTCTATTCCGATGATTTTGTTTGCCCTGTCCAGTAATACATCGGTGGCAGCGCTTTTTGTGGCGGGCATCCTGCCCGGGCTGTTGATGTGCGGCGGATTCATGGGCGTGTGCTGGTGGGTTGGGCGCAAGCGCAACTTTCCCCGGGAAGCCAAGAAGCTGGACTGGTCGCTTTTTCGCACCCAATTGCTGTACGCCTCGCCTGCCCTGGTGCTGCCGGTGCTGATCGTTATCTTTCTGCGCTTTGGCATTGCCACACCCACTGAGGTCAGTGTTCTTTCGACGCTGTACGCTGGCTTGGTGTCTGTCATCGTGTACCGGGATCTTGGCATCAAGCGCCTGCACACCGCGGTGGTGGAGGCGGGGCTTGCTACGGGCGTGGTGCTGTTGGTCATCATGGCTTCAGCGGCCATCGGTTGGCTGCTGACTTTTGACCGCATGCCCGACGGCGTGGTCGGCTGGGCCCAGGCGAATCTCTCAAGCGGCTGGAGCGTGATTCTGCTCATGAATGTGCTGATGCTGGTATGTGGCATGTTCATTGATCTGCCTGCCGCTGTGCTGCTGTTGACACCGGTGTTTGTGCCTTTGGCCAATTCAATTGGCATGGATTTGACCCAGCTCGGCATCATGATGACCGTCAATCTGGCTATCGGTCTGTATACCCCGCCGGTGGGAACAACGCTATTTATTACCAGTTCATTGGCCAAGGTCAAGGTTGGCGAGACCGTGCGTGAACTCGGCCCTTTCTATGCAGTTGCTTTCCTGGTTCTGTTACTGGTGTCGTATGTGCCAGCTTCGATTCTCAAATAACTGAACCTTCACCCATTTTGGAGTATTTGAATGAGTCATCAAGAGGACAAACTGTCAGCGTTGGCGCAGTCCGCCTACCGCATTCGCCGCTTTGCGCTGCGCATGGGCGAGGTGCAAGGCCAGGGCTATATCGGACAAGCTTTGGGGTGGTCGGATGTGCTGGCAGTGGCCTACAGCCACGCGCTGCAATACCGTGCAAACGATCCACTGTGGGAAGACCGGGACCGCTTTTTGCTGTCGCACGGCCACTACGCCATCGCCCACTACGCAGCGCTGATCGAGGCCAAGATTATTGCTGAAGACGAACTTGAAACCTACGGTAGCGACGACAGCCGCCTGCCCATGTCGGGCATGGCCACTTACACGCCGGGTATGGAGATTTCTGGTGGTTCACTGGGCCAAGGCCTACCCATTGGCGTGGGCATGGCGCTGGCTTTGCGGCACAAGCAAAGCAAGGCATTCGTTTACAACTCGATGTCAGACGGTGAATTGGATGAGGGCTCCACCTGGGAAGCCGCCATGTCTGCAGCGCACCATGGTTTAGGCAACTTGATTTGCTTGGTGGATATCAACAACCAGCAGGCTGACGGCCCCTCTACCAAGATACTGGGATTTGAACCACTGGCCGACAAGTGGCTGGCCTTCGGCTGGCACGTGCAGCGTGTAGACGGCAACGACATGGCTGCGGTGTTGGCGGCCTTTGATAGCGCGCGCAATTTGACCGAAGCAAAACCCCGCGTCATTTTGTTCAACACCCTGATGGGCAAGGGCGT